>JAICWB010000069.1 GCA_025935035.1 Terriglobales bacterium | reverse complement strand
CGTCATCGCGCGGTCAAGACCGCGAAGACTGCCTTCGACTTCCCGCAAATACTTGATTTTTTCGCCTAATTTCATATATCACAAATTGCGATATAAATATCGCGTATTGCAATACAGATTGTCAAACACTGGATTTGGTTGTTTTTCAATCACTTGCAGACTTATCCACAATTCGCATATTACAAGCAAATAAAAAACCCCGCCGAAGCGGGGTTTAGTCTTCCCTGAAAGCAGGTCTAGCGTTTGCGGCCGTTATGTTTTTTTGCGTAGATGCTCTTTGAAGCCTTGTTCTGTTCCTGGTTGATGGCCTTGCGATCGGCGCCAGTCAACTTCCCGCCATCTGCCTGGCGCATGCCGGCTTCGGTGCGGTTGATGCCCTGTTCGCGGCTTTCTGTATTACGTGCTTCGCGAGCCGTCATAGAGCCGTTCTCAAGCCCTTCGCCGATGCGCTCCTGCTGGTTGCGTTTGCGCTGCGCGATCTCGCCGCCCTTCATCTGCTGGTGCTGCGCGTCATGCTTCTGCGCATAAATGTCTTTTGACACCTTGTTCTCCTGGCTCTGCAACTTGGCACGGTCTGCGGCCGTCAACTTGCCATCATCGGCCTTACGCATGTTGTGCTCTTCGCGGTTGATGCGGGTTTCTTTGTTCTCGATACCCTTCGCTTCGCCTGCGGTCAGCGAGCCGTTCTCAAGGCCTTCACCGATGCGCTTCTGCTGGTCAGCATGGCGCGCATCCACACCAGCAGGCTTCGCCGTGGATGTGGTTGGGGTTGAAGTAGTGGTCTGGGCTGATGCGCCTGCCATCAATGCCAGGGCGGCCAATGCTACAAAATACTTAGAGGATTTCATTCTGAGTCTCCTTGATTTACGCCGCTCTCGGCGATACTGCATGATTCAAACACTCGCCTTAAAATGAAGTTTTGTTCTTTTAGTTACGAAGGTGCAATTCACCACATTCGATTTATCATCAGTGGTGATGCGAGTCTTTTCCTTGCGACGCGTGTTGTCGGCCGATAATTTCCTCGCCACTTTCGGCATATTGATGATCGCCATCTTCGTCTGCTTCGCATTGTTCGCGCCGTGGCTCGCGCCGCGCGATCCCGCCGCAATCCAACTTTCTGACCGGTTGCAGTCCGCCAGCGCATCGCATTGGTTCGGTACAGACGAACTTGGGCGCGACATCTTCTCACGCATCATATATGGCGCGCGAATCTCAATGCTGGTCGGCATCGGTGTGGTCAGTTTCTCGCTGGCCATTGCATTCGTCATCGGTTCTGTGGCCGGTTACTACGGCGGAAAGATCGACCGGTTCGTGAACATTGTTGTGATGAACTCCTTCATGTCTTTCCCGGGTATCCTGCTGGCAATCGCGTTTGTCGCCTTTGTCGGTCCTGGTATTTTGAATCTCATCGTTGCCTTGGCTCTTGGCGGATGGGTGGGTTATGCCCGCCTGATCCGCGGACAGGTATTACTCGCTCGCGAGCGTCAATTCGTGGAAGCAGCACGAGCCAGCGGCGCCGGCGACTGGTGGATCATAACGCGCCACATCCTTCCCAACATCATTCAGCCGGTGATTGTGCAAGCGGCCATCGGCATGGCGGCAGCCGTACTCATGGAAGCCACCATGAGCTTTCTCGGACTCGGAGTTCCACCGCCGACGGCGAGTTGGGGCTCTATGCTGAATGACGGACGCTCACATCTATTTGACGCGCCTCATCTGGTGCTTTTCCCCGCTGCCGCGGTGATGCTCACGGTGCTGTCATTCAACTTTATCGGCGATGCGCTGCGCGATTATCTCGACCCTCGTTCGCGCATTGAGGCAGGACTTTGATCGTCGGTGTGGTGTCAGACACCCACGGGCTCTTGCGTCCAGAAGTCTTGCCGCACCTTGCCGAGTGCCGCCACATCATCCACGCAGGAGATGTGGGTGATCCTGCCATACTGGAGCAGTTGGCGAAGTTCGGACAGGTCCATGCGGTAAGAGGCAACGTTGATAAGGGTGAGTGGACATCTGCATTGCCTGAAATGGTGTGGGTGTCGCTCGCTGAGAAAAACATCTGCGTCATTCACGATTTGAAGCAGCTTGACCTCAACCCAAAAGCTGCGGGCCTGGCGGTCGTCGTCTCTGGCCATACGCACAAGCCACTTCAAGAAATACGAGACGGAGTTCTGTTCTTGAACCCCGGAAGCATCGGCCCTAGGCGCTTCAGCCTGCCCATATCTATGGCCAAACTTTACTTAGACAAAAACAAGATTGAAGTGGAGTTTGTGGAACTCGACTAAGTCGCGCGGATCCGCGGATCCACCAGCGAATACACCGCGTCCGTGAGGAAGTTCACTGCGATGTAAGTAAGACCGATCGCGAGAATACATCCCTGCACGAGATAGTAATCTCGATTGCCGATGGCGGTGAGCGTTAGGCGTCCGATTCCTTTCCAGGAGAAGATCGTCTCGGTCACGATTGCGCCTGCCAGCAGCGAGCCGAATTGCAATCCCACCACGGTGACCACAGGAATCAGCGCATTGCGTAGCGCGTGCTTGTAAACCACTTGATGTTCCGGCAAACCCTTGGCACGGGCCGTGCGCACATAATCCTGACTCAACTCCTCCAGCACCGACGTCCGCACCATGCGAGTGAGTATTGCTGCCAGCGACCCGCCCAAGGTGATTGCCGGAAGAATGAGATATCCCCACGTAGAGGGCTTTGTCCAACTAGCGGTTCCTGACACTGGCAGAAGTCCCAACCCGATGGCGAAGAACAGGATCAGCACCGGCCCGAGCGCGAAGTTCGGAAATGAAAGTCCAGTCAAGCTGACCATGCTGATAGCGCGATCGTCCCAACGATTGCGACGCCGCGCAGACCGCA
Source organism: Terriglobales bacterium (assembly GCA_025935035.1). GTDB lineage: Bacteria > Acidobacteriota > Terriglobia > Terriglobales > Acidobacteriaceae > JAICLA01. Next base: position 10,434 of record JAICWB010000069.1, on the reverse strand, counting down.
CACCTGCAGGAACAGAAATGCCCACAGCGATCAGCATGGACGCGAACGTAAGTAGCATTGTCGAAGGATAGGTTTGCTCGATCAGAGTCGTAACCGGCTGGCGCAGCCGTAGAGATCTGCCTAGATCAAGCTTAGCGACGCCTTTCCAGTAATTCAGATACTGAGTGTGCAACGGCAGGTCTAGCCCGTAAAGCTTTCGCGCAGCTTCGATATCGGCGCCCGTAGCGCCTTCTCCCAACATCTGCCGCACCGGATCGCCGGGTACAAGATGGATCATCAGAAAGACCACCGACACTACCAGCCACAGCACGGGCAGCGTGTAGAGGAAACGACGCAGTACGAAGCGCACCATCAGCGCGCTTCCTGTGCCTTGGCTTCAACGGTCTCAATCTTCACTTTCGCGATACGGTGGCCTGCCATGGAAAGTACCGTAAACCGGTTGCCATCGAATTCAAATGTTTCACCGCCGGTTGGGATCTTTCCCACACGCGAGAGGATGAATCCGGCGAGTGTCTCGAAACCTTCATCGCGCGGCAGAACAAGATGATGCTTAGTCTCGAGGTCGCGGATATTCTCTGCGCCGTCCAGCACCGCCGCACCGCTGGCCAAGAAGAGTGATGGCTGCTCGGCCACGTCAAACTCGTCTTCCATCTCGCCGACGATCTGTTCGAGAGCATCTTCTACCGTCACTACACCGGCAGTGGAACCAAATTCGTCCACCACCACCGCCAAATGCCGCTTGCGCTTCTTGAACTCTTCCAGCAGGTCGATGACGGGCTTGCTCTCCGGGACCACCATTACTTCGCGCATCACATTGGCCACAGTCAGCCGCATCGCGGAAGAACGCGCCGCTTCTGACGTCAATTTCAAATGCATGAATCGCGAGAGGTCCTTTGAATAAAGCAATCCAACAATATTCTCTGTACCCAACTCCGGATCATAGACAGGTACGCGCGAGTGCTGTTCTTCCACCACCTTCGTGATTGCTTCATTCAAAGGCATGTTGGAGGGGAGTGCGAACATCCGTGTGCGCGGGATCATGATCTCGCGCACAGAGAGATTGCTTAGCTCCAACGTGCGATGGATAACATCTTCTTGCATCGAGGGCAGCAATCCGACGCGGCTGCTTGCAGTTACGATCAGCTTTAACTCTTCCGGCGAATGCACGCCGCCCTCGCGCATCTGATGCGACCCGAACGCCCGCAACACGAAGTTTGCCGTATTGCTCATTAAATAGAGTGCAGGTTTGGATACCGTCATGAAAACGTCCATGGGGCCGGCAATCGCCAAAGCCACGCGTTCTGCCCGCTGCAATGCCAATGACTTAGGCACGATCTCACCCAAAACCACGTGTACAAAGCTCACCAGCGTGAAACCGATCACCAGACTGAAAGTATGGATATATGCAGGCGGCACTGGGACCCCGTGCAGCATGGTTTGCAGCATCTTGGCGAAGGTCGGCTCGCCGGCGATGCCCAGTCCCAGGCTGGCCAAGGTCACACCAAACTGGACAGCCGCCAGAAGTTGGTCAAGGCGGGCATGCAGTTTTTGTACGGTTCGGGCGCCGATTCGGCCGGCTTCGGCAAGCTGCTGTATGCGGGTATCACGGACGCTGACCAATGCAAATTCGGCAGCCACGAAGAAGGCATTGGCTGCCACCAGCAAGATGACCACGAACACCTGCAGCAGCGCAAAGGTGGGCATAAATCCAGATGATTCTAGCATTTTCAACAACTAACAAAAGGTGACCAAAGCGGTGACCTGCCGTCTAAGAGAACGGCCTAACGGGTAGCTTCTTGAGGGTTAAGCATTTTATGGAACCGGCCACCCCGCAATGCCGTACTAAACTTTAAGTACATCCGTGGGGAGGCGTTTGGAGAGATTATGGCGATGGGAAGTGGCAAGAAGAAGAATCGCAAACTGATCATTGGCATCATCGTGATCGTATTAGTAATAGTAGTTGTGGCCGGCGTGGTGTACGCCAAGACCACGTCCACCAAGATTGACGAGTCCAAGATTGCGAAGGTCGAACAGGGCGACCTGGCCAAGAGCGTGGTAGCCACGGGAAAAATAACGCCCATCACCCAGATCGAGATCAAATCTAAAGCCAGCGGCATCGTGAAGAACCTGTTTGCCGATACGGATGACAAGGTGAAAGCCGGACAGACTCTGGTCGAACTCGACCGCGAAGAGATCCAGGCGACGCTCGACCAATCACGCGCTTCTCTGCAAGCCGCCGAAGCGAACCTGCGCGCCGCACAGGCAGACATCGAACGCGCAAAGTATGACGCGCAGGGCCCAGACATTCCGACTCTGCAGCGCGCTTACGAACGCGCCCAGCAGATGGCCAAAGACGGCGTCGTGGCTCAATCAGCGCTTGACGACGCGCAACGGGCGTATGAACTTGCTGTCAACAAACGTGACTCCGGGCAGGCCAACCTGATCGTGGCTCGCGCGAAAGAAGCCCAGGCAAAAGCTCAGGTCGCGCAGCAGAAAGCGAATGTTGACCAGATCGAGAGCCAATATCGTTATGCGACGATTACCGCTCCCATCGACGGCATCATCCTCTCGCGCGACGTAGAAAAAGGCGACGCGGTCAGCTCCATCCTCATCCTCGGCTCCGGCGCAACACTCGTCATGACCATGGGTGACACGCACGAGGTTTACGTAAAGGGGAAAGTGGACGAAAGCGACATCGGCAAGGTCTATCTTGGTCAGCCTGCGCGCATCAAGGTCGAATCCTTCAAAGACAAAACCTTCAACGGCAAAGTCACTAAGATCTCGCCCATGGGAACCGAGAAAGATAACGTCACCACGTTCGAAGTCCGTGTCTCGATCGACAATCCCGGCGGCGAACTAAAGGCCAACATGACGGCCAACGCTGAGATCATCCTCGAGGAGCACAAGAACGTCCTCTACATCCCCGAAGGTGCATTGATTTACGACAAAGACAAGAACGCCTCCGTGCAGGTGCCCGACCCCAAGGCGCCAGACGGCATGCGCAAAGTTGCGGTCAAGGTCGGCATCTCTAACGGCTCGAAAACGGAGCTATTAAGCGGCCTGAAGAAAGACGACAAAGTCATTCTGCAGTAATGCCAAATAACAGGAACCACCTCAACATCGCATCCGTATATCTCTACGGATGCGATTGACCTTTTAAGGCTTGCGGCGTCAAAAACGACAGGCCCCAAGACTTCCATTAAGTGAGGCAGACATGAAGCTAGCTAGACATTCCGTTTCGTTTTGCGCCTTTGCCCTTCTGCTATTCACCCAGGCCGCATTGGCAGACGCCACCGGCTCGTTCTCGCGCAATTTGACCGTGAGCGGAACTCCTGAGGTTGATGTCCGTACGGGTTCCGGCAACATCAACATCCATACCGGCGCAGTAGGCCGCGTGAACATCGAAGCCCACATCAAGGCCAGCGACCATTGGGGATGGGGCGGTGACAGCCGTCTTTCGCCCGAAGAGCGCGTGAAACGCATCGAAGCCGCTCCGCCCATCGAGCAGAACGGCAACACCATCGTGATCGGCAAGATTGAAGACAGCGAGCTGCGCAACAATGTCTCCATCAGCTATGAGATCACTGTTCCCGAAACAACGAAGGTGGAATCGCAGACCGGGTCAGGCAGCCAGAAGATCGAAGACCTCCGCGGCCCGGTGCGTGCTACCACCGGTTCCGGCACGATTGAGATCGGCAAGATTGGCGGCGAAGTGGAAGCTCGCTCCGGCTCCGGTCACATCGTGATCGCCGGCGCTGACGGCAATGTTGCCGCCCATACCGGTTCAGGGCACATCACCCTCCACGGCATCAAGGCTGGGCTTCGAGCAGACACCGGCAGCGGCGGCATCGATGCTGACGGCGACGCGCGCAACGACTGGGACCTGCATACCGGTTCCGGCAGCATTGACGTGCGTACACCGTCTTCCGCAGCTTTCCATATAGACGCCGAATCCGGCTCTGGCGGTGTGACCATCAATAAGCCCATTACCATGCAGGGCACTTTCAGCCGTCGGCACATCGAAGGCTCCGTCGGCAACGGCGGTCCCATGATGCGGCTACACACTGGTTCAGGCGGCATCGAAGTCAATTAGGTGGGTGAGCAAATGAGACTGAAGCATTCTTACTTGGCAATCGGATTTTTGCTGGCATGCTCTTCCGCTTTGATGGCGGAATCCACCGGCTCTTTCACCAGGACGTTACAAGTTTCTGGAACGCCTGACGTCGAGATCTCCACTGGCTCTGGCGACATCACCGTTCACACCGGCGCCGGCACGAGCATCACCGTCAACGCTCGCATCAAGGCTAACGACCAATGGTTCGGTGGTGGCAATCTTTCCGCCGAAGAAAAAGTGAAGCGCATCGAAAACAATCCGCCCGTCACGCAGACTGGTAGCATTGTCATTATTGGCAGGATTACAGATCCGGAACTTCGTCGCAATGTGTCCATCAGCTATGACGTGACGCTGCCGGCTGCTTCCCGCGTTCGTTCCGAATCCGGTTCCGGTAACGTTTCCATTGATGGCGTGAATGGACCGGTAAAAATGAACTCGGGATCGGGTAACGTGACCGCCAAGCATCTTGGCGATGAAGTAAGAGTTAGCACCGGCTCCGGTGATATTCGAATTGAAACCGCAAAAGGCCCGGTGCGCGCCAATGCGGGCAGCGGCAGCATAGAGGCCTCCGGCATCGGCGGCGCCTTCTACGGCGACACGGGAAGCGGTGACATAACAATGAGTCAAGATGCCCCCGGTACGGTCACGGCCAAGACCGGCTCCGGCAATCTGCGCTTGCGTAACGTTAACGGCGGACTAGAAGCGCATTCCGGCAGCGGCGACATTGAGATTGACGGTCAAGCCAAAAGAGATTGGACTGTGGAATCCGGCTCTGGGAATATCAATCTCAGATTACCGTCAAACGCAGCCTTTTCTGTAGACGCGCGCGCCAATTCCGGGTCTGTCGCCGTAAATCACCCCATCACTATGCAGGGCACGTTGAAAAGAAACCACGTCCAAGGCCGCGTAGGTGAGGGTGGCCCCATGCTGAACTTGCAAAGTGGTTCAGGAGAGATTCGCGTCAACTAAACTTTTTTAGTAAACAAAAGGAGTGTCTCGATGACACTCCTTTTTTATTCTTAACGGCGATTCATAAATCACTTCGCGGGCGTAAATAATATCTTCCGCTCATCTTCGCTTATCCGCTCGATCGCAATCTCATGATCGTGCTCGGTACGGAAGCGCTCGAACTTCTCTCCCCACTCGATCAGCAGAATGCTGCGCTCAGTGCGCAGGTCGTCTAACGCAAGCGTGTCCAGTTCGCGCAGGGTGTCGATACGATAGAGATCGATATGGAACAGGTCCACATCCGGACCGCGATACTCGTGTACCAGCGTAAATGTGGGACTGGTGACATCCTCTCTGCCGGCAGCGTGAAAGCCCTCAGCGATTCCCTTCACCATGGTAGTTTTGCCGGCTCCCAGGTCACCCCGCAATAACACGATTGTTCCGGGAAGGAGTGTGGAGGCAAGTTTTCTCCCATACTCCATCGTCTCTTCTGGCGAGTGAGTGACGCATGTATTTGGAATTTGAATCTCGCTCACCGTCACAGAATATCAGCCTCGCACGCCGCTTTCGCCCGACGAACCGCTTCTGGAAATGCACTGAGCAGATCGGTTGCAATCATCGGAACCTCTCCGATCTCGTCGCGCGCGGCGTCGCCGGCCAAGCCATGCAGATGCACGGCAGCTATCACCGCCATGGAAATATCTTTGGGATGCTGTGCCACCATTGCAGCCACCATCCCCGTGAGAATGTCGCCGGTTCCGCCGGTCGACATTCCTGGATTGCCCGTATTGTTGATCCATATCTTGCCACCGGGCTCGGCGACGACAGTGTGCTCCCCTTTGAGGATTACGAGTGCCTGATGCTCCTGCGCATATCTGCGAGCCACAACGATGCGGTCTCTTTGGATCTCTGCGACTGACATTCCCGTCAGCCGTGCCATTTCGCCAGGGTGCGGGGTTACTACCAGCGCGCAACGTCGTCCACTTATCAACTCTCTGTGCTCTTCAAATGCGTTCAGCCCATCTGCATCAAGCACCACCGGCACCGACGCCCGGTCCACGATGGAGCGGATCACCTGCGCGGTCTCTTTGTCGCGCGAAACGCCGGGGCCAACGGCCAGCACCGTCTTCCCTTCGGCCAAATGCCTTATCTTTTCGATCGCAAGTATTGAAAACGTACCGTCTTCGGTTTCAGGCATGGGTTCTGTCATCAACTCCGGCGCAAAGCCCGCTACAGTGGAAAGCGCAGATTTCGGCGTTGCCACAGTCATCAGGCCGGCGCCGGCGCGAAGTCCCGCCATGCCTACCATAGCCGCGGCGCCTGCTTTGCCCAATGAACCAGCCACCGCCAGTACGTGACCGTACAGGCCTTTGTTCGAGTCTTTCTTGCGCGGGGCTAGTACTTCGGCATAGTCGTGTGGAGTGATCAAGTTCAGATTGCCAGCAGAAACAATCGCATCATCAGGCGTTCCAATGTGTCGTAAGGCCCTAGGGACTTCGCCGAACTGGAAAACGTGAGCGGGTTTAAGCGCAGTAAAAGTCACAATGGCATCTGCGCGAACCACTGGGCCCGGTGAAGGCCTCAGTCCGTCGGCATCTGCTCCCGACGGGATGTCGACGGCGACGATGGGCGCGCCTGCGCCGTTCATTTTCTCGATTGCTGCCGCGTACAAGCCTTCCACTGGCAATCGGGTCCCCGTGCCCAAAACGGCATCGATGATCAGGTCCGCATTCCAATCGGCCTCGCTCAGTTCGGTTTCGTTCGCGATCGCCTTCAGTTTCAGCGGAAGCTTCTGGAGCGCCTCCGCGGCGTCTCCTTTGATGTCGGCAGGCCGCGCCAGCAAAGCCACTGATATTTGCTCGCCTGCCTCTTTCAACTTACGCGCCGCAACCAGCCCATCGCCGCCATTGTTGCCTCGGCCGCAAACTACCAGCATCTTCTCCGCGTGCGAAAAGTTTTTGAGAACAAATTCGGCTACCGCAGCCCCGGCATTCTCCATCAATTGCAGGGGTGTAGCACCGTGCTGTTGCACAGTAACGCGGTCTATCTCTCGCATCTCTGCTGCGGTAACGATCTTCATGACTGTAAACCGTACATGCAGGGCACTTTTAATCTCACCACAAGCAGATTGTAGCGGAATAGGTAAAAAGAAAGCCCTCCGCGAACGGAGGGCTGGTTTTGAGGACGTTACTGCTACGCCCCGCGGGCTTTTTGCTGCAAGCGACTGTTCTTCAATCCGTAAGTGAAATAGATGAAGAGGCCAATGATCAGCCAAACCACCAACCGGATCCAGTTCACCATGCCAAGTTTGACCATCATGTACCCGTTGAAGATGATGCCGAGTATCGGCACCACGGGCACCCATGGCGTTTTGAATGGCCGGGGCTGGCCGGGGTTCGTTCGGCGCAGAATGATCACCGCCATGCATACGATCACGAAAGCCAGCAGTGTGCCGATATTCACCATCTTCCCAATGTCATCGATAGGTGTAATGCTTCCCACGATCGCAGCGAGCAAGCCCACCAGCATCGTGTTCTTCCAGGGCGTTCGGAATTTTGGATGGATGTCAGCGAAAAACTTTCGCGGCAGCAATCCATCATTCGCCATCGAGTACAAGACGCGGGTCTGGCCCAGCAACATCACCAGCATGACGCTGGTGAGGCCGGCTAGAGCGCCTAACACGATGACGTTCGACGCCATTGTCGAACCGCGTTCCAGGAATGCACGGGAAAGCGGTGCTTCGATATTCACCTGCTGCCATGGCACCATGCCGGTTAGGATGCCGGCGACCGCGATGTAAAGCGCAGTGCAGATCAACAACGAAATAATGATGCCCAGTGGCAGATCGCGCTGCGGGTTCTTGGCTTCTTGCGCTGTTGTTGAGACTGCGTCAAAGCCGATATAGGCGAAGAATATGTATGCCGCCCCGGCTCCTATTCCACTGAATCCCATTGGAGCGAATGTGCTCCAGTCGTGCCCCCAGTTGCCGAAGTTCACGAATTTCAGACCGTAAGCGATCACGAACAGAACGACCGCAACCTTGATTACAACAATGGTGCTGTTGAAGCCGGCGCTTTCTTTAATGCCGACCACCAGTATGGCAGTGATGATCAGCGCGATGATGAAGGCCGGAAGATTGATTCCGATCTCGTGCCCGAAAATCACTGGCGCGTTCAACAGAGCGTGCGCGCGTGTCACCAATTCCGTCGACTGCGCTGTGACGATCGCGCCCATCTTGTCAATGAAATCTTGAGTGCCCGGAGAGATGCTTGGGTTCTGCGCTATCGTCATCTGCCGCGCAATTATCTGCTCTGCTGTCTTCAACCCGGTCCAATGGTCATAAGCTAACCAAAGCGGCATTTTGATATTGAAGATATTGAGCAGCTCGATGAAATTGTTTGACCATCCGGACGACACCGTGCTCGCGCCCATGGCGTATTCGAGCGTCAGGTCCCATCCGATGATCCAGGCGAATAATTCGCCCAGTGTTGCGTAAGCGTACGTGTATGCGCTGCCCGCAAGCGGGATCATCGCCGCGAATTCGGCATAGCACAGCGCCGCCAAGGCGCAGCCGATTCCTGATATCACGAAGGAGAGCATCAATCCGGGACCCGCATAGTGCGCGCCCAATCCGGACATAACAAAGATTCCTGCGCCGATCACCGCGCCCACGCCCAGCGCGGTCAATTGGAACGGCCCCAGCGTGCGTTTAAGAGTATGTTCGCCGGTCGCCTCTGCTTCATTGAGCAGCTGGCTCAGCGGTTTTGTAGCCAGGATATCGGCCATTCAGTGGGTTCTCCTTGGTGCCAATGATTCTACCTAATCTGCCTGCAATGTCGCATTTCTGCGCCATATGAAAAACACGGGAATGCCTAAAAGCACGATGATGAGTCCCGGCCACGTGTACTGCGGCTTGTAGCGCAGCAAGACCACATCAATGAAGAGTGCCATCAGTATGTATATCGCCGGCAGCACAGGAAATCCGATGGCGCGATACGGACGTTCCGCATTCGGCTGCGTCCGTCGCAGCACGAACAATCCGAAAATCGTAAGTATGTAAAACACCAGCACCGCAAAGATCACATAGTCCAGCAACTGGTTATAGGATCCTGAAATGCACAACAGGCATGTCCAGATTCCCTGTACGATCAGCGATACCGCCGGCGACTTATATTTCGGATGCAGGTCCGCGACGGACTTGAAGAACAATCCGTCTTTCGCCATTGCGTAATAGACACGCGCCCCCGCCATGATCAAGCCGTTGCAGCATCCGAATGTGCTGATGAGGATTGCGATAGACATCAACGCCGCGCCTTTGTAGGCAAACATCTGCTGCATCACCGCCGTGCCCACGCGATCTTCAGAAGCAAACTTGATGCCCCGCTCGAGCACGCTCGCGCCCGCGGGGTTACCGTCCATTGGCAACACGCTTAAATAAACAAAATTCGCGGCAACATATAAAAGGATGACGATGCCCGTGCCCAGCGCTAGAGATAGCGGCAAGTTACGTTTCGGGTTCTGCACTTCTCCAGCGGTGAACGTCACATTGTTCCAGGCATCGGACGAGAACAATGACCCCGTCTGAACCACGGCTATCACGGTCAGCGTGCCCACCAAGACTGTCGTCCCGGAAGCTCCCGCAGGAATCGCATGCTGCGCGCTCAAACTCGCGTTGCGCCAGAAGTCGTGGAAGTTCGCAGCAATGGCGGTGGCGTTTCGTCCCACTATGATGCCGGCAACCACTAGCCCCGCCAGTGCCGATGTTTTCGCGATGGTGAAAATGTTCTGCACCATCGCGCCGGTCTTGATGCCGAGAATATTGACTGCCGTTAACACAACTACCACAAGCACGCCGGCCAGGTTCTGTGTGTTCAGGCCAACATCCATGTTCCCAAGCACCATTGGGCCCACTGGAATCGGCGGCACTTTACCGATATGCAATATCCAATGCGCAGATGAGACCGCAGGAAAGAAGAATCCAAGAAATTTTCCGAACGCCACGCCAACCGCCGCGATCGTCCCTGTCTGAATCACCAAAAATAGCGTCCAACCGTAGAGAAAACCCCAAAGCGGCCCAAGGGCCTCGCGTAGATATACATACTGTCCGCCGGCTTTCGGCATCATTGCCGCCAATTCGCCATACGAAAGGGCGCCCACAACAGTCATAAATCCTGTGACCAGCCATGCGGCAATAAGCAGGGCGGGCGAATCAACCAGCCGGCTGATCTCGGCCGAGACGATGAATATGCCCGACCCGATCATCGAGCCCATCACCAGCGTGGTCGCGCTGGTCAGGCCCAGGCCTTTTACCAGTTCGGTGTCTTGCTTCTCGACGATCGCGGAACTAGTGATAATCCGTCTCCCTTGGTTCG
>JAICWB010000160.1 GCA_025935035.1 Terriglobales bacterium | reverse complement strand
GCAAGCCTTCGGACATCTGCATCACGTACTCAAAGAAGAAGAATATTCACCGCTCGCCGAAACGCCACACGGACATGTGCTCTCACCTGCGAATCCAGGCAGCTACGACCTGATCAAAGATCTCTATTCCGAACTTATCCCACTTTTCCCTGGTCCGCTCTTTCACATCGGCGCGGATGAGACCTTTGAACTCGGCCGCGGACAGACCAAAGCTCTCGCCGATCAGGAAGGCCTGGGCAAGGTCTATCTCGACCACATTGCCAAGGTCTATCAGATAGTACAGCCCTACAACAAACGTCTGATGTTCTGGGCAGACATCGCCGAACACTACCCCGACCTGCTGAAGATCCTGCCCAAAGACGCTATCGCCGTCGCATGGGACTACAACCCGTCCGCCACATTCGACAACAAGCTAAAGCCCTTTGCCGATGCTGGCCTCTCACTCGTCGTCTCACCCGGCGTGAATGATTGGAACCGGCAAGTTCCGTACTACACCGCCGCGTACACCAACATCCGCAACTTCACGCGCGACGGCCAGAAGTATCACGCCATCGGCCAGCTCAACACCACATGGGACGATGACGGCGAATCACTCTTCGAGATGAACTGGCCGCCACTTGTCTTCGGCGCGGCCGCAGCGTGGCAGCAAGGCGAATCCTCGATCGAAGACTTCGAGCAAGCATACGACTGGGCTTTCTATCGAAATGCAGACGGCCATCCGTTCAACGATGCCGTGCTCAATCTCAGCAAGACGCATGACCTGCTTCGTTCCGTCGGCATCAACGCTGGCGCGAACGACGAAGCTTTCTGGATGGATCCATTCACCGAGACCGGCACGCGCTACACAACGCGCGCCATGCCCGTGGCCCGTGACATGCGCCTCGCCGCCGAAAGCGCCATTGAGACCATCTACAAGAACCGCAGCAAGGCTCGCATCCATGCCGAGACTCTAGACGCGCTCATCTTCGCCGGCCAACGTGTCGATTTCTTCGGCCTGAAGCTGCAATTCGCGCAAGACCTAAGCGGCATGTACTGGACCGCCTATGAGAACAGCAAATCCAGCGACCCTGCCGTAGCGCGCCGCGTCAACTTGGGCGGCATGACCAGCATCAATGCGCCACTGGAAGACTTGCGCGATGGCACAATGCGCCTGCGCGCCCTCTATAAAGAACGCTGGCTCGCCGAAGCCAAGCCTTACTGGCTAGGTTCAGTCACCATTCGTTTCGATAACCTCGGCCTCGAGTTCCAGCAGAAGATCAACCAGATCCGTTTGATCCGGGGCGGATATCGCGACACTCACACGCTGCCAGAGCCGGAAAGCATCGGCTTTTATAAACCGATCGCACCTCAACCACCGCCGCCCGCAGCACAGCCGAAATAAAAAAGGGCACAACTTTCGTTGTGCCCTTTCTGTTTTTTCTCTTATCTACCGCATCGAGCCCGGCGTGCAACTCGGATCATTTGCGCCATGGTCAACCGGCGCTGGTGGCTTCGGCGGCGTCCTCCACGGCACGTTCACGAAATCAAAGAACTCCAGCAGGTCCGGTTGTGCGGCGTCACGGTTAGTGAGCGCCGGCACGTTAAACCGTTTCTCAACAAAGCGCAGGATGGCTGTGTGGTCCATGGGTGTATGGCCTACATAGCCGGGCTTGGTGAAGGGCGAGATGATCATGTTCGGCAGGCGGAATCCCAACTGCGCGGCAAATCCCAGTTGCGCCGGCGCGTCAGTACTCGTCACTCCCGGGTCATTGAACGTTCCGCCGTACACCGCGGCCGAATGAAGGTCACAATGATTTGGTGCGATCGGCGGCTTACTGCTCGCCGGGCACGGATTGAAAGCATCCGCATTCACCGCAATGCTTTGAATGTCGGTAGTAATCCCCATCGATGGATCAGTGAAATCGTTCGTGTGGCCCGGCACCGGCGGAACGTGGTCGAGCGGACCACCGCCTTCGTCATAGGTGAAGAAGAAGACGGTGTCTTTCCATGATGGGCTGGCCATCAGTCCGTTCACGATGCCCGCTACTTGCTTCTGCCCACTCAAGATGGATTGCTGGTATCCGGGATGCTCATCCGACCCTGATGCTTCCAGGAACGCGAACGAGGGCAACGTACCCGCATTGGCATCAGCAAGGAATTGCGACATCGGCACGATGTGGTTCGAATCAACGAAGATCGTACCGTCAGCATTGCGATGCAGATAGCGTCCCGCATAAGAGAAATATGAGAACGTAGTTGACGGTAACCCGTCAGGCTCCGTCTCTGAGTAGTACAGCTTCCAAGACACCTTGGCATTATCCAGTGCTTCGAAGATCGTCTCCGCCGTCAGAGATTGGCCGATCTTATCGTTCCCCGCGCCAGGGTCGTAAACGTAACCTTCCGTCGTTCCTCCGGATAAAGTCGCAATGCGGTTTGGCACCGTCTTGCTTGACACCGGCGAGAACCAGCGGTCAGAGATAGCGAAGTTGGCGCCCATGAAGTAGTAGTAATTCAGGAACTGGTCGTCGTAATAACCCATCGCCCGTGAACCGGTCGGGTCAAAGAACGGCGTGCCGTCCGCATGCACTCCGCGCTTTGAGAATCCTTCCGCTGTGTGTACAAAACCGTCCATGTTGATCGGGCGATTCAAGTTGAAGTTGAAGCGGTTCACGTCTCCATACGCTTCCACCCAGCTTGATGTCATGTCTTCTACGCAGGTTGACGCCAGCTTGAACGGATAGATCGTGTTCGCATTCTGGCACGCCACGTCGCCGACCGCGCATTGCACATACTCGTCAGTCACGTTCTTGAAAGTGGTCAACTTATCGTCGATGCCGTCCACGCAATATTGCGGACCATCAGCGCACGTCTTCATCCCATGCGCGGCGCGGTACGGATTCATCATGCCGAAGTACGAGTCGAAGCTGCGGTTCTCTTGCATCATGAGAACCACGTGGTTGATCGCAGTCACGTCTTGCGGGGCTGGGCCGCTCAGCGTTACAGCAACATCCTGTGATTCCGCCGAGCCTGGATCCGGATTTTTTACCGCCACATGCACCGTCGTCATTCCTGCGATAGAGGCCGCCGGTACCGTCAGCACGATGGTGCTGGGCGGAGTCACCGTGCCGCCCGTGAAATTCGCTTCACGCACCTCGCCCACCGCTCCGGCAACAAAGTTCTGGCCGGTGATGGTCATCGTCACTGATCCATCGGGATTAGTTACCGTGTTCACGGAGGAAATGGCCGGGACCGGATTCTGAAGCTGAACCGTGATACTGCCGCTGACCGTTGTGGAGGCAGTCTCGGTCGCGGTAATAGTAACGCTCGGTGGAGTGGGCAAAGTGGTGGGCGCCGTGTAATTTCCTGAAGCGTCTATGGTGCCGGCAGTAGCGTTGCCACCAGTCGTGCCATTCACTGCCCATTGCACAGCTGGCATGGTTCCGTCAGATAAAGTCGCGGTGTAGATTGCTTGTGCTCCTGCACGAACGCTCGCAGGCCCTTGCACGGTCAAAGTTGCCGGCGCCGGCGGGGGTGGTGGAGGAGTCGTTACCGGCGGGGTCGTAACGGGCGGAGTAGTCGGCGTGCTGTCGCTGCCGCCGAGCAACCCGCGACAGCCAGATGTAAATGCCGGCACTGCCAGGGCCGCCATCAAAATCAACGTCTTCAAATGTTTAGGAGTGAGAGTAACTCTGCAGGACTTGAGGGTGCTCATGTTGTAGGGCCCGGTCATACACGTGTCGCTTCAGTAGAGATAGTTGCGTCCGCATATATAGAAGGGCCCTTTGGGGCTAGTGTTGCATCCAGCAGCTCACAATAATCACCTCATAGAGTCCGGTGTACAGGCTCCGTTGGTCAGTGGCGCCGGGGGCATGGGTGGCGTCTTCCACGGCACATTTGTAAAGTCGAAATATTCCAGCAGGTCGGGCTGGGCAGCGTCACGCGCAGTCAGCGGCGCCACGTTAAACCGCTTCTCAACGAACCTTAGAACGGCTGTATGGTCCATGGGCGTATGTCCTACATATCCGGACTTAGAAAAGGGCGAAACAATGATGTTTGGCAGCCGGAATCCCAACTGCGCCGCGAATCCTTGTTGTGCGGCGGCGTCGGTGCTCGTCGCCCCCGGGTCGTTGAACCCACCCGGTGTCAGCGTACTGTTGTGCAGGTCGCAATGATCAGAGATCGGCGGCGCACTGGTAGCCGGACACGGATTGAATCCATCAGGATTCACCGCGATACTGCGGATGTCAGTGGTGATACCGAGAGCCGGCGATGTGAAGTCATTGGTATGTCCGGGCACTGGAGGCACGTGATCGAATGGCCCGCCGCCCTCGTCATAGGTGAAGAAAAAGACAGAGTCCGCCCATGACTTGCTGTTCATGAACATGTTCAGGATTGCCGCCATCTCAGACTGCCCACGTTGAATGTTCTGCGTCGCGTTCGGATGTTCGTCCGTGTCGCCGACTTCGATGAATGCGAATGCCGGAAGCGCTCCCGCCTGCGCGTCCGTCGTGAATTGCGACAGCGGCGCTATGTGCGCCGGATCTACGAAAAACGTTCCGTCTGAATTCCTATGCAGGTAATTTCTTGAATATGGGAAGTATGCAAATATGGTTGTCGGATAGCCATCGTCCTCGGTGTGTTGGTAGTACAGCTTCCAAGAGACGCCGGCTTCATCCAGCGCCTCAAAGAACGTTTTGGGCGCGAGCGACCGGCTGATATGGTCGTTGACGAAGGGGTCGAAGACATATCCGTCCGTTGACCCACCGGTGAATGTCGCGATGCGATTTGGCACCGTCTTGCTCGCGACGGGAGAGAACCATCGGTCTGAGATAGCGAAGCTCGAGGCCATGAAGTAGTAGTAATTCAGCGTGCCCTCGTCGTAATAGGCCATGGCGCGCGAACCGGTCGGATCGAAGAATGGCGTTCCATCAGCGTGGGTGGCGCGTTTGGTAAATCCTTCCGCTGTGTGCACGAAACCATCCATCTTGATGGGACGCGTAGCGCTGAAATTAAACCTGTTCACGTCGCCGTAGCTTTCTACCCAACTGGATGTCATGTCCTCAAGGCAGACAGAGGTGGTTTTGAACGGATAAAAAGTATTCGCCGTCTGGCACGCGACATCGCCCACAGCGCACTGCACGTACTCATCGTCTACATTGAAGTAAGTGTTGAGCTTGTCCTCGATGCCATCCACGCAATAATTGGTTCCGTCTGCGCAACTCTTGAATCCATGCGACGCGCGATAGGGATTCAGCATTCCGAAGTAAGAATCGAAAGTGCGGTTCTCCTGCATCATCAGCACTACGTGATTGATCGCAGTCATATCTCCGCCTGGCGGTGGTGGCGGCGGTGGTGGTGGTGGCGGCGGTGGTGGCGGTGGTGGCGGTGGTGGAGGTGGTGGCGGTGGCGGCGGAGACGTGGTGTTGTCGCTGCTAAGCGTTCCGCCACACCCTGAAACGAAGGCAGGGACTGCCAGGGCAGCCAGCAAGGTCAAAATCTGCAGATACTTAAGAGTGTTACGAAACTGGCGGGATCTCATGTTCAGGCCCTGGATACACGTGCGCGAAGGTATTGTTACGTCCGCATATAAGAAGGGACGCGCTGAGCTAGTGTTGCATCCGGCAACTCACAATTTTCTGTTGGCCCGCACGATTGCGGCCCCCATTTCGGGCTGCAGGAACGGGTGCGTCCCACAATTACTAGGCTGGTTCCTGTGCGATTCGCGTGGCGGCCGTCAAACGACTTGTGCCCACTGCAAAGCTCCGAGCGCTCTTCTGAAAGGCGCTCATCTGCGGGTATTTGGCTGGCGGAGCATGTTTCGTCCCACTTGTTAGCAACTTGATTCGCTATTTACGGCTGCCCAGGACCACAATACGTCCAGTAGTTCCCGGAATAGTTTTTCCCACTTTCCATTCAAACTCGGCTGGCAGGTCTCTGTGCTGGTCTGCTCCTATCATGACTCCGAGCTTGCCGCCGCCCGGCTCAACCAACACTGACGCGGTCCTCACTGCCTCACCGAACTTTTCGACTGCCCGCATCGTCACCAGGGACGCTCTGCCCGGATAGTCTTCACCTCGGCCGGCGAAGACGTTCACATTTGCCAGAGCCAATTCGCGCACCACTTCCTTCATAAACGTCGCCTTTTTGTTCTGCGACTCGATCAGAGTCACCCTTGTCTGCGGCGCATAGATCGCCATCGGCAACCCGGGAAAACCTGCTCCTGACCCAAGATCGATCACGTTCTTCACATCGTCCGCACTCAGCCATTCTTTCGCCGCAAAGAATGATTCTCCAAAATGCCGCGTCACCATATCATCAGCGCGACGCACCGCAGTCAGATTCATCTTGGCGTTCCACTTCAACAGAAGATCGAGGTAGCGCGACACCTGCTCTACCGTGGCGGTGGTCAATGGATCGCCCGCTACGAACGGCGCTAACAGCGCTTGGATCTGCTCGTTCTGCATCCGTTAGAATCCTACCGCGCCCGCAGCCTTGGCGTCCCTTGAGGCGAATGATTTATCATTTTCATGCACATGTCCAACAAACGT
>JAICWB010000121.1 GCA_025935035.1 Terriglobales bacterium | reverse complement strand
TGAGCATCGGTGTTTGTGGCTTCATCGGGTGGGGCCTGAGCAATATCTTTGTGTTGTTCATCGTCATGATCTCCGTATCGTTTTTCGTTAGCTGGCGGCGCGCATGGTGCGCTTGGCACGGGCGGGAGCCAGGACTGCCAACTTGGCGCGCAGTTGAATGATGGCTGCGGTGTGGATCTGCGAGACGCGCGACTCAACCACGCCCATCACCTGGCCGATCTCTTTCATGGTGAGTTCTTCAAAGTAGTAGAGCGCCAGCACTTGGCGGTCACGCTCAGCCAATTCGCCGATGGCTTTGGTCAAGACTTCTTTCGTTTCAGACCTGAGCAGCAGCGCGAAGGCGCCTTCCTGTTTGTCGTCGGGTATGCGTTCGCTCAGCTCTTCGACGCCGTCTTCTTCGGATTCCTGCTGGATGCTGCCGAGGTCCAATCCACGCAATTCGCCCAACAACTTTTGGTAGTCAGCCAACTGCATGCCTAACTCAGCGGCGATCTCCTGTTCTGTAGCGGCGCGGCCTAGTTCGAGAGACAACTTGCGGTGTGCTTCCTGAATGGCGCGTGCGCGGCGACGCAATTGGCGCGGCCCCCAATCAAGCTCACGCAAACTGTCAAGGATGGCGCCCCGGATACGGAACTGTGCGTACGACTTGAACTGCACGTTCTTCGCTGGGTCGTACTTCTTCATCGCGTCCATCAAGCCGATGACGCCGGCGCTGACCAGGTCGTCGAGTTCTACGTGCTGGGGGAGGCGGTCGTGAATGCGGCGGGCAATGAATTTGACTTGCGGCAGTTGTTCCAGCAGCACGCGGTCGCGTTCCGCCTCCAGGCTGGTGGTTCCTTGGGGAGTGATGCTCAGTGTGGCCATGATCGTTTTTTCCTTCCGGGTGATGTGCGTTACACCGGAAGAAAGTGCAATCAAGGTCCCGCGGCGACAGGGCACAGGATTAAATGTTTCTCAGGAAAGGTGGTTTGGTTCCTGGGATTATGAGCGGTGATTAATCTTCCAATGGCTGCAGAGAAGCCGCCAGGTCAGTCTCTAAGAATCTTCTGAGACTTCTACGCCAGGTTAAGAATGTTCTGAGAATTGAGGTGCGGAAGGTGGTTTAAAGTTAAGACCTTCTCATCTTGCGCAAGGATCACGGCCCGCTCGACGAGGTGCTGCAGCTCGCGAACATTGCCGGGCCACTCATAGTTAGTGAGAGCGGCAGCGACGTCCGCGGAAAATTCTTTTGCATCTACCCCGTCTTTTTCACATATATCGGCAAGAAAATGGCGCGCCAATAGAAGGATGTCGTCCTGACGGTCACGCAGGGCGGGTACTTCTACCGGAAAGACGGCCAACCGGTAATAGAGGTCCTGGCGGAAAGGCTTCGCGGGATTCGGCTGCAGGAGGTTCACGTGCGTTGCCGCCACGATGCGGACATCCACCATGGTCACTTCATTACTGCCCAACCGCTGGACTTCGCGCTCTTGCAGGAATCTGAGTAACTTGGCTTGCAGCCCGGCGGGCAGTTCTCCAATCTCGTCTAAGAATAAGGTGCCGCCGTTGGCGGCCTCGATGCGTCCCATTTTGGGCTGCATGGCGCCGGTAAAGGCCCCGCGCGCATAGCCGAACAGTTCTGATTCTAGTAAGGCGTCCGGGATGGCGGCACAGTTCACCGCAACAAACGGACTGCTCGACCGGGGACTGAGCTGATGCACCGCCCTTGCCACCACTTCTTTACCAGTTCCGGTCTCTCCCGTGATGAGTACCGAAGTGCGCCGAGGGGCCACCAGCCTGACCAATCGCGATAATTCGGCCATGCCACTGTGATTCCCTATCATTCCTGGCAGTGGAATCCAATCGCGAGCGGCCTCGGACTGAGGCTCTTTCACGTCTATTACGACCGCGCGCGGCAGCGGTTCTTCTTCCGTTACTTCTACACGGCCAAGTTGCCAGATCAATTCTTTGCTGCGCGGGTGGACAAGGGCGCGGTTCGAGCGACAGATCTCGCCATCGTTGAGGTCAACCAGCAGCACGTCAAGGTTCTTTCGGTGGGCGCGAAGAGAAATGTCAAGGTCGTCAACATCCAGGTCGCGCAGATTGCGGTCCAGAACAACCGCTTCGATGCCGGCGAGTGAATCAAGCTTGATCAGCGCGTCGGCGCCACCAGTTGCTTCAAGGCTTGGCCACCGCATGGCTGCAACAGCTTTAAATAGATGTTCGTGAAAAGCCGCGTCAGGGCTGGCAATGACGATTTGAGGGTCGGCAGCAGGCATTATCTTTGGGCCCAAGTGCGATTTAGGTTGTGCTTCCGGCAGCGCATTGTTTATTTGCAGCGGGTAGATGGATATGAAATTCCCGGCCGTTCGCGTCTCTCGACCGGCAAACGATGAGGCTTCCATCCGCCGCGCTGATCAATCTTTGCACCAGAGCCAGCGGAAAGTTGCTTACCTTCTTGACTCGAGCAGGATCCTGACAAAAAGAAAATGGGTCAAAGATATCTGCCATCTCTTCGGCGCTGATGAGGCTTGCGTCAGATACAAGGACGTCGCCACCGCTGACTTTTATGCGCATAGTACCGTTCGGTTGCGTGAGCTGAATGCAATTCTCCACAACATTCCATAACGATTGCCGCAACGCGCCCTCGGACACATTGACGTATCGGGCGCTCTCGCCTTCCAGGATGATGGAGACGCGATGCGTCTCTGCCATTGGCCGCAGATCTTCCACCACCTCACTGAGCACGGCATCCAGCAACACTGCATGGTCGCCGCTCTGGGGCGTTTCCGCCTCAAACAGTTGCCGGAAGTGATTCATCAGTTCCACCACGCGCTCTGACTGCTCCATCGCGGTCTGCAACTGTACGGTCAGCTTCGCGTCTGCCTCATGCCCCATTTGCATCATCTCAAGCGTGCAACTCAACGCCGTAAGCGGCTGACAAAGCCTGTGATGCAACGCGCGGATAAAGTCTTGCCCGACCTCAAACGCGTCGCCGTGCAGTGGCACAGGCTCGCCATGGAACGACGGCCATTCCCTTGATCTAGCGCGTGCTACTGCGGTCGGATTCATGTGCTTTGCCTACGCGCAGTCGCGTCCTTCGCCGAACTGATATCCCACGCCACGTACTGTATGGATCAGTTTCTTCTCCGCGCCCTCATCCACCTTCTTTCGCAGATAGTTGATATAGACATCCACCACATTTGTCATGGTGTCAAAGTTGAGGTTCCACACGTGCTCCACGATCATGGCCCGCGATACTTTGTGTCCGCTGTTGCGCATCAGGTATTCCAGCAACATAAACTCTTTAGACGTGAGGTCAATGCGCTTTCCATTGCGCGTAGCAACACGCTGCGCCGTGTTCACCTCGAGGTCTGCATATTTGATCGTCGGGTTAACAGCTTGTCTGTGTCTGCGAAGCAGGGCCCGCAACCGCGCGGACAACTCGCTGAATGAAAAAGGCTTTACCAAGTAGTCGTCCGCACCCATGTTAAGCACAGACACGCGGTCTTCCAGCTTATTGCGTGCCGTTAGGACCAGTACCGGAACATGCGATTCTGTGTCCCGCACGCCTTGCAGCACCCCTGTACCATCCAGTCCAGGCAAGCTGAGATCAAGCACCAGCGCGTCATACTTACTGCGCCCCACCATGCCGCTTGCCACTGCACCGTCATGCGCGACATCTACAATGTATTCTTCTTCCTCCAGACCTTTGCGAATGTATTGCGCTAGTGGCGGATCATCTTCCACGACCAGGATTCTCATGATTGCTTCTACCTCTTAACACCAGGGATTAAGCGTCCGAATCCAGATACTCTCACTGTTCCGCGTAGTTTCATCCCCGTGGTTACCAAAGACACTACGGCCAGATTCCGGCAGTGGGAATAAATCAAAACGGGAATCATGTTTTGCGCATCTCTCAACTTTTGCTATCAACGCCGGTCAATAGCAGGCGAACATAAGCGCGGACACAACTCACGCTTATTTCATGTTTGCCAATCTCAAACCACGCGTCCTTGTAGTAGATGACGAACCACAGATGCGCTCCGCGCTTACCGCGGCGCTGGAGGGCCGCGTAGAGTACATCAAAGCAGTGGCCAGTGCGCATGATGCGCTGCTTGCCATTGAAAGCGGTGAGTATGACGTCGTGTTCTCTGACATGTACATGCCTCAGGCATCAGGACTTGATCTGCTCAACCTGGCCCACCATTCGCACTGGGACATCGCACTCATACTGATCACGGGCAAGCCGGAGCCGAAAGAGATCGTGGCCGCGATGCGATTGCAAGTGGCTGACTTCCTTTTTAAGCCCATCGACCTACAAACTCTTTACGAAGCTATTGACCGGGCCTATCACCGCGTGCTGACGCGCCGCGAATCTCGCGACTATCGCCACACGCTTGAGAACAGCCTGCACCGCCGCACCATCGATCTGGAGAACGCCCTCGCCTATCTCGAGACCAATTACGCCGCCACGCTGAATTCACTGGTCACAGCACTCGACGCCCGCGAGCAAGAGACCTGCGCGCATTCGTTTCGCGTACGCGCTTACACTGCACACCTCGCCCGCCTTGTCGGCTATCCCCCATCTCTCCTGCCGCAACTAGAGAACGCCGCCCTGCTCCATGACATAGGCAAGATCGCGATCTCTGACACCATCTTGCTCAAGAATGCCAAACTCACGCAGGAAGAGTTTGAGGTCATGAAAGACCACACCCGCATCGGTGAACAGATGGTGCAAAAGATCACGTTCCTTCGCCCGGCATCGCTCATCATTCGCCATCACCACGAAAAGTTTGACGGCTCCGGCTACCCCGACGGCCTCGCTGGCAGCGCGATCCCATTGGGCGCGCGCATCTTCACTTTCGCTGACACGCTCGACGCCATGACCTCTGACCGCTGCTATCGCCGTGCACCTGGACTCGACGCTGCGCGCGCAGAAGTCCTGCGCTGCTCCGGAAAACAATTCGATCCCGAGATCACGCGCGCCTTCGTGGATGTGCCTGATTCCACGTGGAAGCAGATCCGCCAAAAAGTAGAAGCCGAGCGCTTCGCCGATTCCTCTACGGGATGGACAGAAAACGCGGAACCCGCCACGCCGCAACACGTACAACGCGCCCTCGCGCGATTGGCGTAGCAATTCCGCACCACTTTCCCACAGACCTGTTGAAATCTATCTCTTGCCCGCTATCGCACACTCCTGAATACTGTTAGAACGCATGCGAGCTTACCTTTCCGGCGCCATTGAGTACGCACCTGACCACGGACGCCCGTGGCGCGCGGCCCTCATGCCCTTCCTGAAGTCGTTGGGGCACGACTTTTACGACCCCGCGCACGACGAGAAGAAAAACCTGACCGATGAAGAGCGCGCCAACTTTCGCGCATGGAAGACCGCCGACCTGCCGCGTTTCCAGCAGACCATCCGCAAGATCATCGCATGGGACTTGGAGTGGGTGTCCGAGCGCAGCGATTGCGTCATCTGTTTCTGGGATGAACACGCGGGCAAAGGCGCGGGCACGCAGGGCGAACTCACGCTGGCGCACCATCTCGGCATTCCGGTGTATCTGGTCGCCGGCATGCCCATCGAACGCATCAGCGGATGGATACTCGGGTGTAGCACCGAGATTTTTTTGAGCTTTGAAGAATTACAATCGTTTCTCGCAGCGCAGCGCCCGCCGCTCAACGCGATGAACGCACACTCCCAAGCAGCAACCGATTAGAGGGCCGCAGATAAAATGAATTTTGCCAAGGGTGGACTCGGATGGATCGAAGTAGTTTGCGGTCCTATGTTCAGCGGGAAAAGTGAAGAGCTGATCCGCCGGTTGCGCCGCGCGGAGATCGCGCGCCAGCGCGTACAGATCTTCAAGCCCGGCATCGACCAGCGCTATGCTGACGACCACATCGTCTCTCACTCCGAGGTAAAGATCCGCTCCACCAACGTGAAGAACGCCGCCGACGTGATGGCGCGATTGGATCTACGCACCGAGATCATCGGCATAGACGAAGCGCAATTCCTCGGTATGGAACTAGTTGAGACGGTGGTTAAACTTGCCGACATGGGCAAGCGCGTCATCATCGCCGGCCTCGACACTGACTACCTCGGCCGTCCGTTCCATCCCATGCCGGAGCTACTGGCCGTGGCCGACGAGATCACCAAGACGCTAGCCATCTGCGTACAGTGCGGCAACCCTGCAAAGCACACACAGCGCTTGGTCGCGAGTGAGGATTTGATCGTGGTCGGTGCAGCGGGAATGTACGAGGCGCGGTGCCGCAGGTGCTTTGAGCCAGAATTAGCCAGCGCCAAGAATCGGACAGAGGTTAAACAGACAGCAGCCGTTTAATCGCCCACCTTCACGACCTTGCTGAACTTGCGCATATCTACGGTGAGGTTTTTCTCTTTCATCCCGCTGAATACATCAGCGAATTTCGCATTGCATATGACTTCGTCCATCCGGTAAGACGAGCGGCTATGCACGTTCGTGGCAAAAGTTTCGTCAATCCCTTGCATCAGCACAAGGAACTCCGCATTCGACGCGATCAGCTCTTCGCGTGACAGCCCTTTGAGCGGGCTGTTGTCGTCGATGGGATGCACCACCGTCCAAGATAGCGGGAAGAACGTAACGTTATCGCGTTCGAGCGCCAGTTGATAATACTTACGCAGCGGGCGTCCATCCACATTCTCAAACCGGGTGAACAGGACTTTTGCGTTGACTTCGATCATCTGGTTGTTACGCCCGTTGGCGACGCGGAACTCGAAAGCAGTGATTCCGCGGTAGGGCGCAATGACAGCATAGTCGCTGTAAAGGATGCGGGCCGTCGGTCGCGAGAAGCGCGCGAAGACCAAACCTGCGATCACTGCGAATCCCATCAGTCCAACCAGCAACTCGATCGCCTGCACGGTGTTGGCCGGTGTAGTGATGGCGACAAATGTGTTGCTGCCAATGGTGGACATGGTTTCCACGCTGTAAAAGAAGATGTCTTTCCATTGGGCCGGCGCGTGTGTCTGCTGGTTGATGACCGCGCCTTCACCGCACATGAGATAGAACCAGCCGAACAACAGGTTCGCGAGCACGTAAGCCGCGGTCGTCAAAAGGTAGAACTTCGGCCAGCCCATGGTGATCAGCTCGTGGTATCCGCTCAAAGCACTCCAAAAGCTGTAGCCCGTGCGCTCCACATTGAAGGTGCCGTCGCGGTTCAGCAAACGTATCTGCTGTTGTTCAGAAACAACCGTGCCAAATCCGAGGTCGCGGAGCTGTTCTCGGGTGATCGGCTGTGGCGCAGTGCTCATCAGGCTTCTTTCTCCAACGCGAGATTCTATCGGATAAAGCGTACTAGATGCTCGACCGCAGACTTTGGTCTCAGGTCTCAGCCGCACTAGCCATTCTCCCGCGCCGCGTTTACCATTCCCTGCTGAGGATTCCCGTCATGTCCGCTTGCTTCCGGCTGCTGTTGTGCTTCTCCGTCGCTATGTTCGCCGCGCTCGCTTTTGCCACTCCTGGTGACCAATCATCCGGCTCTGATCAGTCGTCCCCGCGGCCTCCCCAAGCCAAGCGCGAAGCCGTGGAGGAGACCTTGCATGGCGTGAAGATCGTGGACCAATATCGTTGGCTGGAGGACGGCAACTCGCCCGAGACGGAAGCTTTCGTCCGCGATGAGATGGCCTACACGCGCGCGCTGCTTGACAAGCAACCCCAGATGCAACACATCAAAGACCGTCTGGAGAAGTTGCTCACCATTGGCAGTATTGGAACGCCGAGCGTTCGCGGCAACTACTACTTCCACACGCAACGCGACGGCAATCAGAACCAGCCTATCCTTTATGTGCGCGAAGGCGTAAACGGCAAAGACCGGGTGCTACTCGACCCAAACACCTTCTCGGCCGACGGTACGGTGGCGCTCGACTGGTGGCACCCTTCACACGACGGCAAATACGTTGCCTATGGAACTTCGCCCGGAGGCTCAGAGATCAGCACGCTTTACGTGCTTGAGACCGCTACGGGCAAGTTGCTGAGTGAAAAAATCGCGCAGACGCGCGCCGCCAGTATCGGCTGGCTGGCGGATGATTCCGCGTTTTATTACACCAAGTTTCCAAAACCTGGCTCCGTGCCAAAGGGACAGGAGATGTACAACCGCCACGT
>JAICWB010000019.1 GCA_025935035.1 Terriglobales bacterium | reverse complement strand
TGGCCCACGCTGTTTATTATCCGGTCGTCGAAGTCCTCTCCGCGACCGCGATTGCATGCGTCATTTGGTTTGGCGGCTTGCGCCATCTTCACGGCGCCGTGACCATCGGCATTCTCGCGGCGTTCATCCAATACGCGCAGCGCTTCTTCCGCCCCATTCAGGACCTCAGCGAAAAATACAACATCTTGCAGTCGGCCATGGCATCGAGCGAACGTATCTTTAAGTTGCTGGATACTCCGGTCGAGGTCGTCGATCCCGCGAATCCAAAAACCGTAACCGGCCCCGGCGTGATCGAGTTCGATCATG
The DNA here is from genome assembly GCA_025935035.1 of Terriglobales bacterium. Taxonomy (GTDB): domain Bacteria; phylum Acidobacteriota; class Terriglobia; order Terriglobales; family Acidobacteriaceae; genus JAICLA01. The sequence goes on along the minus strand of JAICWB010000019.1, from coordinate 20,649 downwards.
TCTGGTTCGCCTATCGACACATCGAAGAAGAGGAAGAAAGGTCCGCCGCGCCATCCAGCGATTGGGATTGGATCCTGCGCGATGTCTCTTTCAAGATAGACCCAGGCCAGACCATCGCCATCGTCGGACACACTGGCGCGGGCAAGACCACCATCATCTCCCTGCTCCTGCGCTTCTATGACGTCCAACGCGGCGCCATCAAGATCGACGGCGTAGACATCCGCGAGATGTCGCTTGACGACCTCCGCGGGCGCTTCGGCGTTGTCTTGCAAGACCCGTTCCTGTTCAGCGGCACCATCGGCGAGAACATCCGCCTTGGCACAGCGCGCATTCAAGATGCGGCTATCGAACAAGCCGCAGAAGATGTCAATGCCGCTGACTTCATCCGCGACCTACCCGCCGGATTCCAGGAGATGTTGCGCGAGCGCGGCAACACCCTCTCTACCGGACAAAAACAACTCATCTCATTCGCCCGCGCATTGGCTCATGATCCCAGCATCCTCGTGCTCGATGAAGCGACCTCGAGCGTGGATACTGAGACTGAAGTGCGCGTGCGCGAAGCATTGAGTCGAATGGTGAAAGGGCGCACATCGGTCATCATCGCGCACCGCCTCTCCACCATCCAGCAGGCCGACAAGATCATGGTCATGCACAAAGGCCAACTGCGCGAGATGGGCAACCATCAGGAGTTGCTCGCGCAACGCGGCATCTACTACAAGCTCTACCAGTTGCAGTATAAAGACCAGGAACTCGGCGGCGTGCCGGCTATTCCGTCACCTGTTTTGCCGGAAGTCAGCGCGAATGACTAACAACGAACCGCAAAGGACGCAGAGCACGCAAAGGAAGATCAAAATATTTTGTTGATTTCTGAGTACCGAGTTGGATTTTCCGTTTTACTAGGTTGAACTTTGCGTCCTTAGCGTCCTTTGCGGTTAAGTTTGCCCTTTGCGGTTAAACTCGAACGGCATGTCCACCATCCTCATCTCAGCCGGCGAAGCCTCGGGCGAGGTCTATGGCGCGCAGTTGATGGAATCTCTGCGCCGCATTGAATCCCCTCCGCTGAATTTCTTCGGCCTCGGTGGCGAGCGCATGCGCTCCGCCGGATGCGAAACGGTCATCGATTCGCGCGACGTCGCCGTAGTCGGCCTGGCAGAAGTGATCAAACATCTGCCGGGCATCTATAGCCGCTTTCATGAGCTTTTGCGCGAGGTGGACAAGCGCAAGCCCGATGTCGCCGTCCTCATTGACTTTCCCGATTTCAACTTCCGATTGGCCCGCGAACTGTACCGCCGTCGCATTCCTGTCGTCTATTTCGTAAGCCCTCAACTTTGGGCATGGCGTCAGGGCCGCATCAAGCTGGTGCAGAAGTACGTAAAAAAAATGCTGGTGATATTTCCCTTTGAAGAAAAGTTTTATCGCGACCGCGGCGTGAACGTGGAGTACGTCGGTCATCCGCTTGCTGATCTGGCAGACGAGGTCCCCTCACGCGAACAATACGCGCTCGCGAACGGCCTTGATATTTCGAAGCAATGGATTGCATTACTTCCCGGCAGCCGCGGACAAGAACTGCTCCGCAATCTTCCTACCATGTTAGAAGCTGCACGAATGCTCGGCTCCGACTATGAATACATTTTGCCGGTGGCCTCAACGCTGACCTTAGAAAAGGTGAAAGCCCACATCGGCGCCAATCCAATTCATGTCGTCACAGACGCCCGCTCCGCGCTCACCCACGCCTGTGCTTCCATCGTGGCCAGCGGAACAGCAACGGTCGAGGCAGCCCTTGCGGGAAATCCCTTTGTGGTGGTCTATCGCGTCTCGCCGCTCACTTATACTTTCGGACGCCGCCTCGTCTCGGTCCCTCACTACGCCATGGCAAATCTGATCGCCGAAAAACGCGCCGTCCCCGAACTGATCCAGGGTGACTTTACGGCAGAAAACATCGTAAAGCATCTGCGCGAGCTCCTCCCCGATGGAGCCGCTCGCACTCAGATGATGGCAGATCTGGCCGAAGTCAAACGATGCCTCCATCCTTTCTCTCAGACGGAAACAGCCTCCGATCGCGCTGCCCGCGCCGTACAAGGTCTCTTGGCGTGATTGCGCGCATGAAACCGATCTCCGTACGTTCCTCAAAAGACGGAAAAAACATCTTTTCTGTACAATTTCTCATCGAACTAGTAACAGCTACTCTGGAGACTTTCTTGGATATGCGAATCGCACGACGGGCCCTGCGACGCCTCATTTTCTCTTCGCTAGCCTGCCTGATTCTCGCTACCCCGCTCGCTGCCAACGCCGCTGAGCGCCCGCGGCTGCACATTAACGACTACGTCATCGACGCCGAGATATTCCCCGCCACACACAAACTTGTGGCCCGCGCGAAAGTAAATTTCACCGCACTTGAAGACCTGAGCATTGCCGTCTTCGAACTGCACAACGACCTTCACCCCACCAAGATCACCGACGCAGCCGGCAAACCGCTGTCCCCAGAGCGCGTGACGCAAGATTCATCGCTTCGCATTCCCCTGCCCAACACCATCGCCAAGGGCACGACTACAACCTTCAATTTTGATTACGAGGGCACGCTGGCCACCGCTGATGACAGCCCCGTGGAAGGTCTGAAACTCGCCTACGTTGGCCCTGACATTACTGAATTGCTTTACGCCGGCCGCTGGTTCCCGGTGGTCGGATACGGCACGGAGCGCTTCACTTCCACCATCAATGTCACCGTGCCGACCGAGATGCGCGTTGTCGGCAGCGGGGTCGCCACGAAAAAGCCGGGCGGCCCCGGCAAGACCACTTACATCTTCACATCTACTCAGCCTAGTTTCCCCGGCACCATCATCGCAGGCATATTCAATGAGACTGCAACCAGCGAAGGCGGTGCGACCATTCGCACCTTCTTCCGCCCGAACAAGAGTGCCTTCAGTGCTAACTACGCGGCGACGGCGGGCAAAGAATTCAACTTCTATTCAGGACTTTTCGGCGCCGCGCCGGCTACCGATCTGAACATCGTCGAGCTTCCCGATGACTCTGTCCCGTCAACCTGGGCGCCGCAGATCGCCGGCCTGGCTTCGCGCGACATCAACGATAAAGGCAACTATCGCCTGCTGGCCAATGCCATTGCACATCAGTGGTGGGGCGTCGCCGTCAGCCCGGCTACGCGTGATGATTTTTGGATCCAGGATGGTGGCGCACGCTACTCAGAAGTGCGCTATGTAGAGAACGCGTCCGGAGAATCCGGCTTCGAAGAAGCCACCCGCGACATGGCCGTCGGCGCGCTGGCGTATGACAATATCCCGCTCTCCAGCGTCGGCAAGCTGGACATGTTCTCGCCTGAGTTCCAGCAGCTCACCACCGATAAAGGCGGCATGATCTTCCACATGTTGCGCTGGGTGATGGGAACCGCTGATTTTGACCGTGCCGTAAAAAATTTCCTTTTGCAGAACGCGGGCAGATCAGTCAAAGCCCAGGCGTTCGAAGATCTCGCGCAATCGGTTTACGCCGAAGGCAATAAAGAAGACACGCTCACGCCCTTCTTCTCGCAGTGGCTTGATGGAACAGGCGCGCCTGAGTTCAAGAATAAGTACGCCGTCTATCGCGTCGCCAAAGGCTTCCGCGTAACCGGGGAGATCACTCAGGACCTTGACCTCTTCCGCATGCCCATGGAGATCCGTGTGGACACTGACGGCCAGCCGGAGATGAAGCGTATCGAAGTGGTAGGAACCCGTTCCACCTACGCGGTGAATACATTCGGGAAGCCGCGCCGGATCTCGATCGATCCCAACAATTGGGTGTTAAAAGAATCACCAGATCTGAAAGTTCGCGTCGCTATCCTTCGCGGACAGCAAGCCGTACAGCAAGGTGATTACGCGTCTGCCCTGACCGAATTCAACAAGGCCCTAAAAGAGAACAGCAACAGCTCCCTTGCCCACTACCGCATTGCGGAAGTCTTCTTCCTGCAGCACAACTATCAAGCCTCAGCGAATGCATATCGTGAATCGCTGAATGGCGACGGCGAGCCGCGCTGGACAGAAGTCTGGAGCCACATTCAGCTAGGGAAAATTTTTGATGTCACCGGCCAGCGCGAACGCGCGACCAACGAATATCGCCAAGCATTGCAGACCAATGACAACACGCAAGGCGCACTCGACGAAGCCCGCCGTTACATGCAGGCGCCGTATAAGAAGCAAGCGTCAAATAGCGGACAGTAAGAACCTTTAAACGCAAACGACGCGCCCATCCAACTCTCAGCATCCACTCAACCTTCAGTCAGGGCAGCGGCTTCACCCCTGCCGTTGAGACTCCTCCCTGTTATTATTGGCGGGCTTTAGCCCGCTATGTCTATCCCCTCAAGGCTCCGCGACGAAAGACCAGGTACTTTCTTTGTAAGCGCAAATATTTTGCAGAAGCGGCGACTTCTTCAGACTGACGGCTCGGCGTCGTTGTTCATTGATGTTCTTTTCGCCTATCGCGATTCCGGACGATTTAAATTGCATGAGTTCACGGTGATGCCTCACCATGTACACCTAATCATCACGCCTACCAGCGCTCGCATCAGTGAAAGCATGCAATTGATCAAGGGTGGTTTTTCATTTCGTGCCGGAAAAGAACGTGGGCTGAAGGGCCAGATATGGCAACCTGGATTCAGCGAACATTGCATCAGAGACGAATGGGACTACATCCATCACCGCAATTACACGTGGCAAAATGCGGTGAGGGCGAGTTTGGCAGAGCGTGCGGAAGACTATCCTTATTGTTCTGCTTCCGGAAAATACCGAATGGATCCGGCGCCCGAGGACCTCAGGGGCTAAAGCCCATGGGTTTATTGAGGGCGTTATGGCAGGGCTAAAGCCGCTGCCCTGACTTAGATTGTCTCAATATCGACAATCAAAAAATCAACAATCTGAGCTAGCTGCTCACAAATGCCTATTCGTACCGCAACGCCTCGATCGGATCCAGATTCGCCGCTCGCATCGCCGGCAGCATACCGCTGATGATCCCCACGATCACCAGGATCACAGTGGAAACCACCAAGCTCAGTGGCGAAATGATCAGCCTGATATCCGCCGCTTCGGCGTTCTTCGCCAGTGCGCTGTAGAACGTGATGCGGCCCACGCCGAACGATACCAGGTAAGCCAGCACGATGCCGCACAATCCGCCCGCGAACGTGATGACCATGGCCTCCGCCAGGAACTGCGTCATGATGTGGCGCTTCTGCGCGCCCAGCGCCTTTTCCACGCCTATCTCGCGCGTGCGTTGGGTCACTGCCACCAGCATAATGTTCATCAATCCCACGCCGCCGATTCCCAGCGTAAGCGTTCCAATGAACGCCAGCAGTATCTGCAGTCCCGCGGTCACGATCTCAAACTGCTTCACCTGCTTCATCGAATTGAAGACGAACACCGCGCGCTCGTCCGTCGGACGGAAGCTGTGCGCGCTCGCCAGCGTCTCTCGCACCATCTTTTCTATCTTCGTGTATTCATTCGACTCGTAATCGATCCAGATACCATCAAGATACTGCGTGTTTTTTAAGTCACCCATGGTGTTGAAGGGAATATAGATGACGCGGTTGATGTCATCATTCCCTTCCTGCATCTTTGGCGCCAGTACTCCGATCACGGTGAAGCTGATGCCGTCAATGCGAATGGTCTGGTTCAGCGCATACTGTCCTGAAAAAAGTTTGGTCTTTGCTTCTGAGCCGATGACCGCCACTCGCGCACGCTGTTCATCATCTGTCTCGTTGAAGAACCTTCCCATCTCGGGTGACAGGTTGCGGATGCGCTGAATGCCGGAGTTATTTCCGCTCACCGGGAATTGGAAACTACGGTTCTCATAGCTGACAGCGGATTGCTTATCCGCGTCCGGTGAGATGTGTTTGATCAAGGGCACAGAATTGCTAAGGCGGTCGATGTCCGCCATCTCCAGCCGGATCTGTGTGCCCGCCTTTGCGCCGCCCGCTTGTTGCGATGTTCGTCCCGGGAAGACGCCAATCACTTTCGCGCCGAACGAAGCGAAGATGGTATTGATAGCGCGCCCGAATCCGGAACCGTACGCCAGCAACAACACAACCGTCGCAATGCCCCAAGCCATGCCCAACATCGTGAGCATAGTGCGGCGACGGTTGTGCTGCATCGCGCCATAAGCTTGCCGTAGCAGGTCAGTGAACATGCTTTATTCCTTGCGTAGAGCTTCCACAGGTTCCAGCAATGCCGCTTTTCGTGCGGGATAGATCCCCGCGATCGTGCCCGCGATTGATAGCGCGCCCACGGCCACAGCAGCCGACCACGGCACTAACTTCGGTGGATCAAAACCTCCGGGGGAAGGCAACGTGCCCAGCGCTGCCATGAATAACCCAGAAACAGCGATCCCTATTACCCCACTGATCAGCGTGAGGAACATGCCTTCCATGCAGAACTGCGCCATGATGCTGTTGCGGGTCGCGCCCAACGCGCGGCGCAATCCGATCTCTTTGGTGCGTTCCGTCACCGCCACCAGCATGATGTTGATGATGCCGATCGCGCCCAACGCCAATGTCACCAGACCCACGCTCCCCAGGAACATGTCCATGGCCGTGAATATCTTGCCTACCATGTCTGAATTCTGGATGGTGTCCCATTCATTGAAAGCGTCCTCATTCGTCGGATCAAAACCGTGGCGACGCGCCACCACGCGACGCACTTCCATCTGCGCCACATCGTGCAGGTCGCGGGTCGTCGGGTTGTAATTGATGAATGAGACCGTACCTTCCGGCATATTCTCTTTGCCTTTCAACGGGAAGAATTCGCGCATGGTGTTGAACGGAATAAAAATCCGGATGTTGGTCCCATTGTCAGACTCTTCTTTTCCGACGGTGTCCATGTATCCGATGATCGTGAACCGGAGTCCATTCAACAGGACCGTTTCGCCCAGCACCGGACGCCCGGGAAACATGCTCTTGCTCATTTCATGGCCGACGACTGCGACCTGCCGGCGCTCATCGTTGTCAGCATCAGAGAACCATCTTCCACCCGCCAACGGGATGTAGCGGACCTTGTTGTAGTTTGGCGTTACGCCAAAGGTCTGTCCGTTGGTGTTGTTGTATGCGCTCACTGCGCGGATGTCCTGCCGGTTTATGACGGGCGAGACATAAAGAACATCGGGCGCCTCGGCTTTGATCGCCATTGCGTCGTCATAAGTCAGGTAATAAGGACGCGCCCCGGTGGTGGCGCCCTGCGCGGCAGGCACTTGCCCGGAGAAGATGAACATGATGTTCTCACCGATCTCCCGAAGCTCGCGCTGGTTGCCGGAACGGAACCCTTCCCCCAGACCCACCAAAAGCAGCAATGATCCAACGCCCCACGCAATCCCGAACATAGTCAGGAATGAGCGCAATTTGTGCGCCCAAAGCGTCTTAAGCATCTGGCCCAGGATGTCAAAGTACATGCGCATATATGTGAGGACGGTCGAGTACCTAAGATTATTACGCAGAAATTTTGCGCGAAGTTCCCCGAAAGTTTTGCCGGGCTAAGTATTTGACGGGATTAAGGGATGAAAGTGTGACGAATGGAGTATTGGCACTAATAAAAGGCGGCGACATCGCACCGGCTGCTTGCCTGATTCGCTATTCGGGGTTGCGCTCTAGCGCCGCGCGGTCCCACTTCGCCAGGTCCGCACCAGCCTCATAAGTGCTTTGGCAGAAATCAAGTATGGTATCGATGGGCTTCTGTGCTTTTCGCACATCGTCATATCTAAGAAGGAACTCTCCCAGATTTTGCTCCCAAAACGCGCCCCTGGGACTGACTTTGTGCTCTGCGAAGCCCGCAGGCGTGGGCACTTGATAAGCATAGAAGGCGGGTTCGGGAAATCGATTGTCACCCGGCCAGAACCCACAACTGCTCACCTCGTGCGAATAAGCTTCTTTCATCATGCGGCTGCCTGAAGCAGTCGGATTCAGTCGCCCGGAGAACCGCGTTACCGCTAAGTCGAATGATCCCCAGAAAAAGTGTACGGGACTGCATTTGCCTAAAAATCGCGCCTGAAACTGTTTGAACGCGGCATCGGCGTGCACGAGTATGCGATGAAATTCCGCCACTTTCGCGGCATCGTACGAATCGTGGTGCTCGTCTTCATCGAACGGAGTGCGGTCAGCGAATTCATCCGGAATCTTGTCTATCTCTACGCCAATGCCGAACGAGCGCAATCCCGCCATATATTGATGATAGAAATCTGCGACCGAGCGGTCGAAGAGCGGGATGCGCAGATGCTTGGCTTCGCTGGTGCGGATGTGCAGCACATGATCGGCGAAATCGAACTCAACCTCGAAACTCTTTTCGCCGAACGGGATTTGCGAAGTGGTGAGTCCCAAAGGTGTGACATACAGCGTCACGTTCCACCAGTGATTGAGGTGAGGCGTAAGTTTCAGGCGCGTCTTGCCGACGATCTGCGTCCACATATGCAACGTGTCGCAGGTCTTCTGCCAGTCTTTCAGCGGCAGCGCCGGCCACTCACGAGAAGTCAAGCTCAACCTCGTCCACGTAGCACCATCCCCAATCTTCGCCGGGTTCGAACGATTTAATGATGGGATGTTTTGCCGAATGAAAGTGTTTAGTGGCGTGCTTGTTCTTTGAGGAATCGCAGCAGCCGACGTGGCCGCACGTCATACATAAGCGCAGATGCACCCACGTATCGCCGATCTTCAGGCAGTCCTCGCAACCTTCCCTGGTGTGAGGCTCCACGGGTTCCAGTTGCTTCACGTGCGAACAGCTATTCATACTTGCCTCTTCGAACTCGCCGTGCCCAGCCGATCGGTCAGGCTTTGACCGATTGGGTGGGAATCAAACGAGGCTACTTCTTATCCGCTGCCTTTGCCTGCTCAGGATAATCGTACACCCCGCGTCCCGACTTCCGGCCCAACCGGCCCGCCTTCACATACTGCACCAACAATGGCGACGGCCGATATTTCTCTCCCAACGACTTATGCAGATACTCAAGGATGTGCAACCGCGTGTCCAGCCCAACAAGATCCACCATCTCAAATGGCCCCATGGGATGATTCAGACCCAACTTAAGCGCCTTATCAATGTCCCTCGCAGACGCTACGCCTTCCTGCAGCATATTGAACGCTTCATTGCCGATCATCGCATTGATGCGACTGGTAATGAATCCCGGCGACTCCTTGATCGTGACCACTTCTTTGCCCATGCGCTTGCCGACCTCGGCGCACGCAGCGACAGTCGCTTCGTCGGTCTCGAGGCCGCGCACATTCTCCAATAACTTCATCTTGTGCACGGGATTAAAGAAATGCATGCCAAGGCATTTCGGTGCGCGATAAGTGACGCTGGCGATCTCCGTAATGCTGAATGAAGAAGTGTTTGATGCCAGGATCGTGTTCGGTTTGCAGATCTTGTCCAGCAAAGTAAAGATCTCGATCTTCGACTCCATCTCTTCCGGCACAGCTTCGATCACCAAGTCAGCTTCTCGGGCTGCCTCTTCCACTGAACCGGCATACTCGATGCGCTTGAATGCGGCGTCTGCATCGGTCTTCTGCATCTTCCCGAGCTCGACAGCTTTATCAAGGTTCGCCCGGATCTCAGTCTCAGCTTTCCGCAAGCTGCCGGGAATCAAGTCTTCGAGTATGGTGCGATAGCCGCCGGTCGCTGCCACGTGGGCAATACCGCGCCCCATGATGCCGGCGCCAATGACAGAAATCGTTTTGATCTCACTCATTACTTGCCGGACTCCAAACGTTCGAGCACTTTTGTAAAGTTCGGATCGCTCTTCTTCATGTACTCGGCCAGAGCTTTGCGCTCTTCTTCGGTCATGAAGGGCAGGGTCGCGCTGATCTTGCGCAATGTGGTGGCAATGTCATCAATGTAATTCTGCAAGCGGATAAGCTCGCCGGTAACTGGCATTAGGGGCTCCTGACAGGATGGGACCTTCAACAACGAACTTCTATTCTCGCCGGAAGTGAAGGGTTTAGTAAAGGCGCGGGATTGAGCCGCGTACGTTCCCGGTTGTGAAACTCGCGCAAGCAAGTCCATAATCTTGGGACTAAGAGTCCCTTGCCGATAGCATTGGCAATTGTAGGAACATTCGCGCTCGGGTGCGCTTTTTTCATCGCCCGTCGCCGCGGCCGGAAAGCTCGACTGCAGGCTTTAATACATTTGCTCGATATGCTGTTCCTCTCTGCCTGGTTCCTCTGGTTTTTTGTAGCTTTCCTGATGATGATAGGCACTCAAGCGGCACGGACCGGCGACGAAGCCTGGGGTATGGTCATGACCGTGGCAAAAGGGACGGCGTTCCTGTTACTCGTTTCGTGCGCCTATGTTTTTTGGTGTTGGAGAAAGCGCTCGTCGAGTTGAGCTGCGCCACAATCAAGTCGCTTCTATGCCTCCACAATGGTGGCAATCGTTTCGCGCAAATCTTTGCGCACAGGCCGGGCTAACCTATTTCCACTGTGTGAAATTATTTGCATGCGCAACTACAAATTTTTCCCGCGATTCGCACAGTTTTCACTTGTAGAAACACACTCCCGACCGCATAATTTTCCGCTACTTCTCCCCCAAAGAAGAAACGGTTGCCCATTGCGACCCAAGAAGCATTGGGCACCGACAATTTTCGCCATACTCAAAACAAAAGGACCCTTCATGCTGCGAGCTACAGCATCCGCCGGCACCTCCATCCGTGATTTTTTCCTGAACACCCGCAATTTGACCGCGCTCATCGCGCTTTTGTTGATGGTTACCTTCGCGTGGCGCGCCTCTGACCGCGATATTCGCGCAGTTCGCGCCGCCAACAACTTCACGCCTGGCAACATCGTTGTCTATCGCGTGGGAGACGGCACCGCATCCATCACCTCCGCCGCAACCGCGACCTTCCTCGATGAGTACACGCCAGCCGGCACGCTCGTGCAGTCCATCTCATTGCCCACAACGGCTAACGGCGCCAACAGGCGTCTGACGAACAGTGGCACGGCCACATCGGAAGGTCTGATGTCCGCCTCTGCAGACGGTCACTATTTGATCGTCGCCGGATACGACGCCGCGCTTGGCACCCCCAGCATCACCTCTTCGGCATCTACAGCGATCAATCGCGTCATCGGCCGCATTGATGCAAATGGAAACGTGGACACCACTACCGCTCTCACAGATGGCATCAGCGGCGGGAACCCCCGCAGCGCCACCAGCACCAACGGCACAGACTTTTGGATCGATGGCTCGGTGCAAGGCGTACGCTACGCGACTCTCGGTTCCACCACCTCCACACTTATCAGCAACACCATCACTAATCTTCGCGCCACCAATGTTTTTGCCGGACAGCTCTACGTTGACACGGCCTCCGGCACTGCCCGTCTCAACACTGTCGGCACCGGAACCCCGACTACTGCCGGGCAGACCATCGCAACGCTTCCCGGCTTCCCAACACCCGCCAGCCCTTATGGCTTCTTCTTTGCTCAACTTGATCCAACCAGCGCGGGCGTGGACACAGTCTATGTAGCCGACGATTCCTCCGCATCCGCCGGTGGCGGATTGCAGAAGTATTCATTGGTCAATGGCGCATGGAGCGCCAGCGGCACAGTAGGCGTCGGAACCACGAGCCTTTCGCTTCGCGGCGTCACCGGCAGCGTGAACAACGGCGTGGTCACCCTTTACGCGGTCGGAAGCAGCACCACGGCCGGCAATCTTTACAGCTTTGTTGATAACACCGGGCAGCGCGGCAGCATAGCCGGCGGCTCGCTCACTCTCGTAGCCTCGTCAAGCGCGAACAGAGTCTTTCGTGGTGTGGCTTTCGCGCCCCTCGGCAGCGGCCCAACTAATCCTTCGGGCGCAGGCTCAGCCAATCCTTCGTCAGTTGCGCAAGGCGCATCCACGAAGCTCACCGTCAGCGTGACTCCGGGCACGAACCCCGCCAGCAGCGGCCTCGCCGTCACCGCAGATCTTTCCTCCATCGGTGGCTCGGCTACGCAGGCATTCTTTGACGATGGCAGCAACGGCGACATCACTCCGGGCGATAACATCTTCACCTATCAAGCGACGGTATCGCCAGGCAACAGCCTGGGACCGAAGTCCATCGCGGTCACCATCACTGACGCGCAAAGCCGCACCGGCAATGCCACCATCAATTTGACCGTAACGGCTTCATCGACGCCGCCCAGCGGAGTAGGCGCTGCAAGCCCCGCCAGTCTCATGGCCGGCAATCCGACACTATTGACGGTTACGGCCGCTTCCGGCACCAATCCGCCCAGCTCCAACATCGCCGTCACCGCCAACCTCAGCGCCATCGGTGGCTCTTCGTCACAACAATTGTTTGACGATGGCACGAACGGCGACGCCACCGCTGGCGACGGAATCTTCTCTTTCCTTGCCAACGTCTCCAGCGGTACCGGGGCAGGCGCGAAATCGCTGGCTTTCACAGTGAGTGACGATCAAGCGCGCAGCAGCAATGGCGCTATCGCGCTCACCATCCAGCCGCCCCCTCCGCCAAACACCATCAAGATCAGCCAGGTCTATGGCGGGGGCGGAAACTCAGGCGCAACTTACACCAATGACTTCATCGAATTGTTCAATGACTCCGCCTCGCCAGTCGATATCTCTGGTTGGTCGGTTCAATACAGCTCGGCGACCATCTCCACTTGGGTGGTTACGCCTATCTGTCCGAACGGCGGCTGCGTCATCCAGCCATATCACTACTTCCTGATTCAGGAATCCGCTGGAGCCGCCGGCACAACTGTTCCGCCCGCCGCTGACCTGGTGGGAACCATCGCTATGGGCGCTGGCTCAGGGAAGGTCGCTCTCGTCGCTGGAAGTGACGCGCTCAGTGGATGCCCGGCGCTCGGCTCCGTCGTTGACCTGGTCGGATACGGCACCGCGAACTGCTCTGAGACGGCGAACACGCCGGCGCTTGGTAACACTCTAGCGGCCATTCGAAAGAACAACGGCTGCACGGACACTGACAATAACCAGAACGACTTCATCGTTGACGGGCCGGTCCCGCGTAACTCGCATTCACCCATCAATTCATGCGGTAGCGCTGGCGCGCTTTCCGGTCAAGGTCTCGCGACGCCGGATTCGGAACTGCCAGCGACGGACACAACATTGACAGTCGCAGTGACTCCCGCGACTACGCCGCCAAGCACGGGCGTCACCGTTGTCGCTGACTTGAGCGCCTTCAACGGCAACTCAACGCAGCAGTTCTACGACGACGGCACACATGGTGACAAAACCGCAGGCGATGGGATCTATTCCATCACCGTACCTGCTCCGCTCTCCACTGGGCTACACGCCACAGTCGCAGCGATCACGGACACGCAAGGCCGCACAGCCACCGCTCCCCTTACGATGACGGTCGTCAGCCCCACCTGCGGCGTGGAACGCTGGACGGTGAAGGTCGGTACAGATCCAGATGCCGGCTCGGTCGATCTCAGCTCGGAGACGCGTGCTGCGATATCGGACCTGGGAGCAATCCCGCCGCCGGCCAATCCCCCGGACAATGCCCGCGTGGTGCCGTTCGAGTTCCACAAATACGTTATCAACGGAACGCTCATGCAGTACAAGCTGGAGACTGACGTTGACTACCACCTCGTGGTAGATGACGGCACCGGCCGCACCATGATCGTTGAGATCCCCAACCCGGCTTGCGTCCTGGATAACAGCACGCCGCGTAACTTCATCAACGGTCCGTTCAACGCGGCCATCGCAGCGGCGCGCCAGAAGTTTGACAACAAACTTACGGCCCAAACCTTCTTCCAGATTGCGAACATCCCGGTCCAGATCAAAGGCGTGGCGTTCTTTGACTTTGAACACGGACAGACCGGCATTGCGCCGAACGGCATGGAGTTGCATCCGGTTCTCGAGATCAACTTCCCGAACCAGAGCACAACGACGCTGCTTTCAAATAACAACCCGTCACAGTTCGGCCAGAATGTAACTCTCACCGCAAGCGTCACCGGCGGTTCCAGCACTGCCACCGGCAATGTGACGTTCACTGACGGCGGCACTCCGATCGGGATCGCCCCGCTCGATGCTTCCGGAACGGCGACATTCACCACCAACAGCCTCGGAGCCGGTTCGCATCAGCTTCGTGCTTCTTACGAGGGTGATAGCACCGCTTCCAACAGCGTGTCTGGGCCCTTTACGCAGAGCGTCAGCGCAGTTGATCAGACCGTCACATTCGATCCCATCCCAAATAAAGTAACCGCGGACGCTCCGTTCGCAGTCAACGCGGTTGCTTCATCTGGATTGCCTGTGACCTACAGCATCGTCTCCGGTCCGGCGACCGCCAGTGGCAACATCGTTACGCTGACCAAGTCGACTGGCACCGTAGTCGTGCAAGCCTCGCAAGCTGGTAATGGCAGCTACAACCCGGCTTCCGCGACACAAAGCTTCAATGTGTCCGTAGCCAGCCCGCAACTTACTGCCGTTGCGCAGGTGGCCAACACCGGTAGTGGCTACGCCGTGATCGTGACCGTCCGCAACACCGGAAATGTGACAGCGAATAATGTGACGCTTACCAATGCGCAGTTGGGAACTTCGGCAGGAAGCCCGCTGCCGCAAGCGGTGGGAACACTGAATCCCGGTGGATCCGCTACAGCGACTGTGACGGTTTCTGCTACTGCGGGCAATCCAGGACAAATGGTGGCGGGCAAATTCACGGTCAGTTCGACAGTCGGTACCTTCTCTTCCGCTGCGAAAATCGTGCTGCCACAGGCACCTGCTCAGTAAAAGCTGGAAGTCTATAACAAGCCCCGTCACATCGGCGGGGCTTTTATTTTCAATGGGTTAGAAGGGCCGAAGAGCTGTCTGAGATTGCCAATAAAGGCCCCCTATGTTATTCTTGTACTGCGTTAGATTTGAAGTGGTACTTCAGCACCGGTATTTGCTCCACAGCAAGCACCTGCCTTAAAGACCTTCCTTCCTTTCTTCGTAGCAAATTAAATCAACACACAAAGGAACATGTATCACCATGGAACAAGGAACAGTTAAGTGGTTCAACGACGCTAAAGGTTTTGGCTTCATCACCCGCCAGGGCGGCGAGGATGTTTTCGTGCATTTCTCCGCCATCCAGGCCAACGGCTTCCGCTCATTGCAGGAAGGCCAAGCCGTGCAGTTCAACGTCGTGAAGGGCCCCAAAGGCTGGCAGGCAGAGAACGTCCAGGTTCTGTAACCTGGAGACGCTCTCAAGCTGTAGAGCTTCACAAGATCAAGGCGACCCGAAAGGGTCGCCTTTTTGTTTGTAATTCATAACAACTTCGCACGCGGTTCCCGCCGACACGAAGAAAATCCAGCGCATCCAACTACATGCGCATGGCCACCCAAGCCGATCCTGCAATCCACGAACGCACCTCGGTCGAAGACTGCCTGCAGAAGCTCGCCTCGGCCCGCCCATCCGGCCATCCGCTCTCTACCTACCGCCTGCAATTCCACAAAGACTTCCGCTTCACTGACGCCATTGCCATCATTCCTTACTTGCATCTGCTTGGCGTCTCCCACGTCTATGCCTCCCCCATCCTGAAAGCCCGCGCTGGCAGCACGCACGGTTATGACATCACCGATCACAACCTCATCAATCCCGAGATCGGCAGCGAAGACGATTTCCGCCGCTTCGTGAACGAACTCCACTCCCATGGCATGGGCCTCATCCTCGACACGGTCCCCAATCACATGGGCGTTGGCCGCGGCGACAATCCCTGGTGGCAAGACGTACTGGCCAACGGACAAGCCGCCGAGCACGCTGACTTCTTTGACATTGATTGGGACCCGCTCAAGCCCGAATTGCATGACAAGTTACTGCTGCCAATCCTTGGCAATCAATATGGCGAAGAACTCGAATCCGGACACATCCGCGTGGAGTTCGACCCCGCAGCCGGCTTCCTCCTACGCTACTACGAGACCACATTGCCTATTGATCCGCAGACTATTCCCCTGATCATCGCGCCAGTCCTCGAGACTGCGGACTCCGAGACGCGCTCAGCCCTCGGCCTTCTTTTGCATGACCTGCAAGCGCTGCCGCTGCATTCCGAGAACGACTCCGCTCGCATCCGCCAGCGTCAGGAACGATTGCCCGGCCTTATCAAGCGACTTGGGAATCTTGTGGAATCCGACATCGCTGTTCGTGATCTCACCGATCGCGCGCTCGATTCCATCAACGGTCACCAGGGCGACGCCGCGAGCTTCGACTCTCTGCACAATCTGCTCGAAGCCCAGGTCTATCGCCTCGCACATTGGCGCGTCTCGGCGGAAGAGATCAACTATCGCCGCTTCTTTGACATCAATGAACTAGTCGGCGTTCGTATGGAGAACCCACGCGTCTTCGCCCAGACCCATAAGCTTCTTCGCCGACTGCTGAGTGACGGCAGCATCTCCGGCGTGCGCATCGACCACTGCGATGGCCTGCTCAATCCGCGACAATACTTCATTCGCTTGCAAATGCTTTACGCCGCCGCCCACTGTTGCGGCACAGAGCCGCAGCCACCACTCGCCGAGAACGGCATCGAGATCGAAGTACAGCGCAGCTTCGGCGACGCAGCCGCCGCCGGCCGCGCGCCGCTTTACACGGTGGTCGAAAAGATCCTCGAGCCCGGCGAAGACCTTCCTACCGAGTGGCCTGTGCACGGCACCTCAGGCTATGACTTTACGAATCTAGTGAATGGCATCTTTATCCAGCGCGAGAACGAGCGTGCCTTCACTGACATCTATAACAAGTTCCTCGGTTACGCTCCAGACATCGAGCAGATCATCTACGAGAGCAAGAAGCTGATCATGAACACTGCGCTCTCCAGTGAGGTCAACGTGCTGGCACACATGCTCGACGAGATCTCCAGCACCGACCGCCACGCGCGCGATTACACCCGCAAGGCCCTGCGCGACGCCATCCGCGAGACCATCGCTTGCTTCCCTGTCTATCGCTCCTACATTGACGAACGAGGCGAGGTGAATGAGCGCGACCGCATCTACATCAACACCGCCATCTCCCGCGCCAAGCGCCGCAACTCCGGCACCGCCGCCGGCGTCTTCCATTTCCTGCGCGACATCCTTCTGCAATCCGGCCGCGAGAACTCCCACGGACGCAGCATTGACAGCGAGGGCTACTGGAAGAGCGCCGACTACGATCTCTACCGCCGCAAGCTTCTTTTCACGCTGAAGTTCCAGCAGCTCACCGGGCCAGTGATGGCCAAAGGCCTGGAAGACACGGCCTGCTACACCTACAACAGATTCGTCTCAGTGAATGAAGTCGGCTCATCGCCCAAAGAGTTCGGCAAACCGCTCGACGAGTTCCACAAAGGAAATCTTCTGCGCGCGACGGAATGGCCGTACTCCATGCTGGCGCTTTCCACGCATGACACCAAGCGTAGCGAAGATGTGCGCGCGCGCCTGAACGTGTTGAGCGAGATGCCAAAGCTCTGGGCCGCGGCGGTCAGCCGTTGGCAGCGAACCAATCGCACTAAAAAGCGCACGCTAGCCGATGGCCGCATAGCACCCGACAACAACGAAGAATATCTTCTCTACCAGACCCTCGTCGGGGCCTGGCCATTCGATCTCGATATCCAGGACTCCGCCGCGCGCAAGGCCTTTACCGAACGTATTCAGCAATACATGGTCAAATGCCTGCATGAAGCCAAAGTCAATTTAAGCTGGATCAATCCCGACCAGGAATACGTTGACGCAGTCTCGGGTTTCATCGCAGACATCCTCACGCCCGCGTCAGAAACTCGCGCGGGAATCTTCCTCAATAGTCTGCAAACCTTCATCCAGCCCGTGAAATATTTCGGTGCGATCAACGCTTTGGCGCAGAAGGTCCTGCATCTGACCGCGCCGGGGATTCCCGACACTTATCAAGGCACCGATCTCTGGGACCTCAGTCTCGTGGACCCCGACAACCGCCGTCCCGTAGATTTCGTGCAGCGGCAACAGGCCCTGCAAACGATCAACAATGAGACGGCAGGCCCAGCGCAAGCTTGCGCCACGCTGCTTGCTGATCTGCCCGACGGTCGCATCAAGATGCACGTCATCGAACGCATCCTCTGCCTGCGCCGCGAACGTCCACAACTATTCCGCGAAGCCGAATACCATGCGCTCAACGTCACCGGAGACGAATCCGCTCACGTGATTGCATTCACGCGCCGCTCTCGCGAACAGAAAATGCTCGTCATCGTTCCGCGCTTTGCGCACACATTGATGAAAGGAAGAATCGCCTCCCCACTCGGAGAAGTCTGGGGCAACACAGCGATCGAACTTCCGGAAGATTGCCACGGAAACTACTCCGACCGATTTACCGGCATGAGCATCTCCAGCGCCGACCGCAAGCTGCAACTCAAAGAAGCTATGGCACACCTCCCCGTGGCGGTTCTCACTAACACAGAAGAATAGATACAAACCGTCACGCGGCCTTCGTGTCCATCATGTGAAAGGTTTTTTCGAGAAACGAGAAACTAGAAACGAGAAACTGGTTCCGGCAGCCGATCACTCATCTCCGCGATCAACCTCAGCTTCTCCGCCAAAGTCCGGCCCAGCACATCGGCCTCGAACCGCCATCCCCAGTTTCCATCTGATCGCGATGGGGTATTCATACGGCAATCGCCGTCCAGCCCCAGCACATCTTGCATCGGGACAATGGCAAAGTTTGCCGGCGAATTCATCACCGCGCGGACCATTGACCAGTGGACCCCGTCGCGCGCCTGGCCAAGATATGCCGCCACCTTCCAGCGCTCATCCTCCGGCAATGACTTCATCCATCCCACGCTGGTGTCATTGTCATGCGTGCCCGTGTATGCCACGCAGTTCGCTTCGTATCGATGCGGCAAATACATGTGTGCGCCCGCGTCAGAGAATCCGAACTGCAGCACTTTCATCCCCGGCATTCCCAGGCGTTCGCGCAACGCCACCACATCCGGAGTGATCAACCCTAAGTCTTCCGCGATGAACGGCAAATCACCCAGCTCTCGACGCAACACATGGAACAGGTCATCTTTGGGCCCATCCACCCAATGCCCGTGGATAGCCGTCGGCTCGTTTCCGGGGATCTCCCAATACTGTTGGAAGCCTCGGAAGTGGTCGAGCCTTATGTAGTCGCATGCCGCCAGCGCCCACTTCATGCGACGCACCCACCAGTCGTATCCGCGAGCTTTGAGTACGTCCCACTTGTAAAGCGGATTCCCCCACCTCTGCCCCGTCTTGCTGAAAGCATCCGGAGGTACGCCGGACACAACAGTCGGCTGCAGGTTCGTGTCGAGCGAAAAAATATCAGGATTCGTCCATACATCGGCACTGTCAAAGTTAACGAAGATAGCCACATCGCCGATGATGCGTAGATTCCTTTTCTCGCAATATGCGCGCAACGCCTTCCACTGCTCGAAGAATGCGAACTGCAACACCCGCGAGACTTGCAGCTCGTCCGCATGTTCGCGGCGAACCTTATCTAAAGCCTGCGGCTCGCGCGCCGCTAGATCACGCGGCCATTCGTTCCAACTTTTTTCCTCGAACTGCCCGCGCAGGCATTCGAACAGAACATAGTCTTCCAGCCACCATGCATTGTCCGCGCAGAACTGGCGAAACCGTTCATGCTCGCCGAAGGAGTCTGGCGGCTTCTTTAAGAAATTTCCCGCAGCTTGCCGCAACAGCTTGAACTTCTTGGTGTTGACCGATGCGAAGTCCACAGTCGCGGAAGCTTCCGGCAACGCCGCGATCTCCGTCGCGCCGATCCAGCCATACTCCGTCAACCGCTCCAAACTGACCAACGCGGGATTCCCCGCAAACGCTGATATCGCCGAGTAAGGCGAGTTCCCCAGTCCCACGGGATTCAGAGGAAGCACCTGCCACAAGCCCTGGCCGGCATCGTGCAGAAAATCTACGAACGCAGTCGCCATCGGCCCCAGGTCGCCAATCCCGCCCTTTGACGGCAACGACGTGGGATGCAGCAATATCCCGGCTCTGCGTTCAAAATTCATTTTGACTTGAGTATGATGCCGCAAAAAAGAACAGAGTCGCGGACTGCCGCGACTCTGTTCATCTTACCCTGATTCGTCGCCGCGACTACCCTGCCACGTTTGCCTGGCCAAACAAGCGCTGTGCTTCCTGCGGATTCACTTTGATCTGGCCATCTTTCTGCATGCGCTCTTGCAGCTTCTCTGCGAACAGGTTCATCACCTGGCCCCGCTTTTGGTCAAGTAGCTGTTCACGCACCTGCTCTTTCTGCTTGTCGTAATCGGCCGCCGTCGGCGCCTGTTTGTCCAATAGAGCGATCACAACGCCTTTGTTCTGCACTGACAGCGGTCCGCTTATCTGCCCAGGCTGCATGTCAAAAGCTACATTCGCCGGACCAGACATCGGGCCTAGATCAGGCACTTGGCCGGAAGGATCCACCAACTCGCTGGTCATCACCTTGGCGCCCTCTTCTTTCGCCGCTTTCTTCAGGTCTTTCATGGAGCGCGCTTTGTCAGCTAATTCTTCAGTCTTTTTCTGCAGCATGCTCGCCGCGCGTTCGTTGCGGAATTGCTCTTCCACCTGCTTGCGGGCCTGCTCGAAGGTAGGCGTAGCGGCGGGCTTGTCATCCGTCACTTCCACGATCGCATAGCCTTGCGCCACTGGCACCATATCGGCAGGACTCTTCGGCTTCGGCGTGAACACCGCCTGCATGAACTGCGGATTATTGCCGATTCCCGGCAACGACGCGCTTTGG
>JAICWB010000150.1 GCA_025935035.1 Terriglobales bacterium | reverse complement strand
TGGCCTCTTGTTGAGTCCCAGTTCCGGCAGTCAGAGTTTCGACCGACTCCGGCTCGAAGTCGTCATCCTCACCACCGGTGGCATCATGCTCCAGGGAGAAGCTAGTCTCTTGTTCTCCGTCGTGCTCTCCGCGCTGCGCCACAGCGGAAGCGTCCTGCGCTGATTCTTCGAGTTCAGAAGCTTCGCCTTCCGCTTCCGTCGCCTCACCATCCGCCGGTGTTTGCGCAAACTTTGATTCGTTCAGGAAGCTGCGGCCGCGACGGCGTCCACGACGTCCTCTCCAACGCCGCGGCAAACGATCGCCGCCTTGACCTTGCTGGGTTGACTGCTCCTGTTGCTCTCCAGCGGCCTCAGCCTGCTGCCCTTCTATCTGCTCAGCCTGGTCGCCGACAACAGTCTCTTCAAAGTCCTCCCCGCCAGCCGTCTCTTGCGACTCTTCACGAGACTGCTGCGCCTCGGAAGCCTGCGCGGAGCGGTTCTGCTCGAACCTCCGTCCGCGTCCGCGACGGCCGCGGCCACCGCGTCCGCCACGTTCCTGGCGTCCTTCACGGCTTTCGCGCCCTTCGCCATTCCCCTCGCGGGCCTCGCCATCCTGTGATTGTTCGCCTTTCGGCGCGGCACTTACCGCTTCGCTGTCATCATCGCCTTCTACATCTTCGAGAAAATCTGTGACGTAGAGGAAGGCATCGCGCTCGAGGCCGATGTCCACGAATGCCGACTGCATGCCGGGAAGCACGCGGGTTACTTTGCCTTTGTAAATGGATCCTGCGAGTGTGTATTCGTTCTCG
Source organism: Terriglobales bacterium (assembly GCA_025935035.1). Lineage (GTDB taxonomy): Bacteria > Acidobacteriota > Terriglobia > Terriglobales > Acidobacteriaceae > JAICLA01. Next base: position 6,064 of record JAICWB010000150.1, on the reverse strand, counting down.
CGCTCAAAAAATACTTCTACTAGCTGGTCATCTTCAACCACCGCGAGTTTGGTCTCATGCGGAGTGGAAGTGACGAATAATTCTTTTGACATGGTTCTCCGGTACTGCTTGACCGGAAGCGGAACTCAGGCGGGACTTGGGAAGGAACTTGTTAGATCAGCAAAGAGGCGGACGTATGCCTGCTCGGCATGGTCCTCTGCGGGATTCGCTAATGATTCTGTGGTTCAAATCCGTGGCACCTTTTTGACTGCTGCTCTCACCCGGTGTGGCCGCACTCGCCTTACTACTGGTCGGGGGCCGTTACCCACTTGGGGCTAGAGCTTATCTTTCTAGTCCTTCCGGCCAGGCACTGCGCTCTGTCGCCGGTATTGCTCTTTTTATTTACGGAAGAGCGAACCGTCAATTTTCTTTTCGGCCCAGACTCAACCTTAGTCAGTCCGGTTTGCCGTGGCATTTAATTCACAAACCTGCGCATGCGGATGTTCATGACAATACCCAGCGCGAGGAACATGAACAAGACTGAGGAGCCGCCATAGCTCATCAGCGGTAAAGGGATTCCAGTGACGGGCATCATGCCAACCACCATTCCAATGTTCACCATGATATGGAAGACCAGTACGGCCACCACCCCCATGATGATCAGGGTGCCTGCGCGATCCGGCGCCGTTTGGGCGTTCTGGATCAACCGCATAAGCACGATAAAGTATAGCAACAAAACGGCCGTAGCACCTACAAACCCGTGTTCCTCCGCAAAGGCGGCAAAGATGAAGTCAGTATGGGTCACAGGCAGGAACATACCCTGTGTTTGCGTGCCTCCAGCCACTCCTTTGCCAAAAATACCTCCATTTCCAACGGCTATCAGGGATTGCTGAATCTGGTACCCCGTGCCTTTGGGGTCGTTTTCCGGGTGCAGGAAATTGGTCAAGCGGTCTTTCTGGTACTGCTTCATTCCGAACTTCCAGGCCACGGGCAGGACCAGCGCAATGCATAACACGATGACGCCGACTTGCTTGTAGTTGATGCCGCCGAGGAATAGGCCAAGGATTAAGGCAGGTAGATAAGTAAGAGAGGTACCAAGGTCTGGCTGCTTCACCACTAACAAGAAAGGGACACCCGCGATGAGCCCGGCTTTGAAAATATCGGGCCATGTAACGTCGCGCTGGTTCAGCGAGGCGATGTATCTCGCCAGCGCAATGATGAGCACGATCTTCACCCACTCAGACGGCTGAAACAATCCCAGCCCGGGTACGCGTATCCAGCGCTTCGCGCCGAGGAGACGAACCCCGATGACGGCCACGGCCAACAGCGACCCGATCGAAGCCAGATAGACCCAATGAATGTACTCAAGAAAAATGTGGTAATCGATGCGGCTGATGGCGAACATCAGCACCATTCCGGCGATAAGCCACTCGATCTGCTTTACATAGATATTGCCTTCCGCGAATTTTGTGCTGATAGTTGCGCTATATATCTGCAACACGCCCAGCGCAGATATCGCCATTACAAATCCCAGCAGCACCCAATCGAAGTCGCGGAATGAACCTTGCTTCGCCATCAGTGCGCCACTCCTGCCGCCAGTGCGGCCGGCACATGCGCAAATTGCACGCCCTTCGCAGCTTTCGGCGGTTTCGGCGAAAGCTTCACGTCGAATCGCCCTCCCTGCAATCGCTCGGTCGAATCCGCGTCTTTGGCATCACCGGGCGCAGTCCACAGTCCCGCCATCTCGAACTGCTTCTTGCCCGGCTCAAGTCCGGCGGTCTTGATTCCCTGCCGCCGCTGCTTGTCCACGTACGCTTTGACCACTTGTGTGGCGATACGCGCCGCAAGTTTGCCGTGTTCGCCGCCCTCGAACAGCACAACCACAATGATCTCCGGAGTGCGCCGCGGCGTGAATCCCACGAACCACCCGTTCTGCGCGAACGCCGCGTTGTTGCTATGCTTGGCGCGCGTATCAAGCGACACCACCTGTGCAGAGCCCGTCTTGCCGGCGATATCGATCCCGGGAATATGCGCCGACGGCGCCGTGCCTTCAGGCAGCAGCACGCGACTCATCGCGTCCGTGATGAGATTCCAACCCTCGGGCTCAATATCAACATTCTTCAGCTCCGGAGCTTGCCTGACCGGAACATATCCCTTCGGCAGCTCGATCGGGTCCACCACATGCGGCGTCACCATCTTTCCGTCCATGGATATAGCCGCAATGGCGCGCATCAACTGCACCGGCGTCGTAGCCACCGCGCCTTGTCCAATGCCCACCGAGATCGTCTCGCCCGCGAACCACTTCTGCTTGAAGTTGCGGATCTTCCACTCTTCTGACGGCATCACGCCAGTAGCTTCTTGGGGAAGATCGATGCCCGTCTTCTGTCCCAGCCCCAACGCCTGCGCGTAATGCGCGATGCGTTCAATGCCCAGCTTTTCCGCGAGCGTATAGAAGAACACGTCACACGATTGATAGATCGCTTTGGTCAGGTCCACCGACCCGTGTCCGCCTTTTACCCAGCACCCGAATCGACGCCCGTAAAATGTTGCACCGCCGTTGCAATGAACGTTCATCGTCTGCGCGATCTTTTCCTGCCATCCCGCCACCGACATGATGATCTTGAAAGTCGAACCCGGAGCAAGCTGGGCCTGAATGGCCTTGTTCAGCAACGGATGTCCTGGATCCGTCACCAGCGCGTTCCACTCATCGCGCGAGATGCGCACCGCAAAATGGTTTGGATCGAACGTCGGGCGGCTGACCATCGCCAGGATGTCACCCGTCCGCGGATCCATCGCGATGATGGCACCTTTATACCCGTCAAGAGCCTCTTCGGCTGCGATCTGAATATCGAGGTCCATCGTCAACTTCAGTTGCTCACCTGGAACAGCCGGTGTGTGACTCAGCCGTCCGACTTCCTTACCGTGGCTGTCCACCAGCGAACGGCGCTCGCCATTCTTGCCGATGAGAATATCGTTGTACTCCTGCTCGACTCCCGACTTACCAACAATGTCGCCCTGGTTGTAGAGCTCAAACTGAGGACGATTCAAATCATCTTCGCTGACCTCGCCCACATATCCGATCAGGTGCGCGGCGAATCCGTCTTTCGGATAAAGCCGCCGATGCACCATGATGGTCTCCAGCTCAGGTATCTCGCTTTTGTTGGCTTCGATGAACGCCACTTCGTCCGGCGTGATGTCAGGCTTGATCACCACCGGCTCATATTTTGGACGCGACGCATATCGCCGCAACAGAACGCGGATCTCATCCGCCGAGATGTGCAGCCCATTCGCGATCTTGGGAATCTTCGCGTCAAGTTCCTGCGGCTGCTCGCGCAACAGAAGCGCAGAGAATGAAGGGTAGTTGTCAACGATGATGCGGCCTTCGCGGTCAAGTATCTTGCCGCGCGGCGCAAGGATGGGAATAGTCCGAATGCGGTTCGCTTGCGCCGCCAGTTGATACTGGTCGCTCTTCATCACCTGCAGACGCCAAAGCCCGAACGCCAGCAGCAGGAACAACGCGAGGATCGCGTACTGCACGGCCAGCAGTTTTGATGTTGGGACTTTTTCTTCCTTACCGAACTGCATAAATCCTAGCCATAGTATGGACTGCGAGGGGCATGCTTGCATCCCCGTTAAAAGCCGTAATCCTAGCCACGCTGCTTGTACCGGTCCAGGACCATGAATAGTCCGACCGCCAGCACCGCGTTCACCAGGGCGGCGCCAAGCTCATGTCCCCAATTGAAATCGATGGGCTGCTTGGCCATGTTTCGCAGCACCTGATAAATGCCGCGACTCAACAAATAAAAACAAAACGTCATCAACAGGCGCGAACCGGGATTCTCCACGTCGATCTTCACGCCGATAGAGGAAGCGATGTATCCCACGATCGAATCCGAAATACCGAACAGACCGATGGGCTGGTGTGCGTACGTAAGGCTATCTTTCGCTAGACCGATGATGCATCCGGTCAGAGTTCCCGCCATGGGGCTGCGTCGCGCGACGGAGAAAAAGATCACCACGAGCAGCGGCAGGTCAAAGATATTTAACGTGGAAAATCGCAACGGCAATGACGCTTGCAAGAAAAGCGCCAGCAGCGGTATTAAGACGGTGGCCACCGGGCCGAACCGGAAGACCTCAATACCTTCGCGACTGATAGTGCGTTGGGCCGCCATAGCTATCAGTGCGGAGTTTCCTTCGGCGGCGTCACTTGCTTTTTAGTCGAGGCATCGCCCGCAGAAGCGTTGTTCTTCTTGTTCTCACTAACTGCCGGAGCTTCGCTTTTCTTGGCAGGTGTTTCTGCCATGTTCCCCGCACTCTTTTTGGCGTCGGGTGGTGAATATTTGTCAGGCACCGCGGGCGGACGGGTGGTGGGAGTCGCCACTTGCGGCACTGCCTTTGGCTCCGCATTCATCGCCGGGGTCTCGCCGCCGGGCGCCGCCTCTGCCGCTGCGGTCTGCTTGGCTACCTCGTCGGCTGTCTTTTTCTTCGCTGAGGGCAGTCTTTGCGCCAGGATGTCCGCAGCGCGCTCGGCGCCATTCGCATCTGTGACAACCTGTTGTTCCAAAACTTTTGTGACTATCAACACTTCCTCGAGCCGCCCAAGGTTCACAGTCGGCTTCACGCGAATGGCGAGAAAAGGATCGCGCTCTCTATCAGGAAAAACGCTGGTAACAGTACCGACCGACAATCCCTTGGGGAACACTCTGTCGCCACCCGTGGTCACGATGGTGTCGCCCACTTGAACTTTCTCGTCAGCCATCACGTCCAACACTTCGGGATAGCCGCTCTGCGTTCCCTTCAGCACACCGTTCAATCGCAGTCGTTCGAGTAGAACGCCAGCTCCGCTCATCGGATCAGTGATCAACAAGACTTGCGAGGTGGTCTTATCAGCGCGACTGACTTTGCCGACAATGCCATCTGGCGTGATCACCGCCATGCCAGGTTGGACACCGTCGCGAGTGCCGCGGTCCACATAGATCACGCGCGAAAGGTCAGTGCCGCTCGTGCCGATCACCTGCGCGGCTACAGTCTGGTCAAGGAACTGTTCTTTGAATCCCAGCAGGGCTTGCAAGCGCTGCCCTTGTTCCGCATCTTGCTGCAGGCGGATCTTCTCCAGCCGCAGATGGTCGATCTCCTGCTTCATCTCTATGTTCTGCTGACGAACATGGATCAAGTCAACATAGTTGCGCCAGATCCCGCGAATGCCCTCGCCCGAATGTACTGTCAATTTCTGAAATGGAGAGATGAGGCCCGTCGCCCATACTCGGATCAACCGCGGCCCAGGCTGCGACGGCTGCACCGCCGCCGTCACGCTGCCAAGCGCCGGCTGCGGCACACGTACCTGCACGGCCAACAGGATGACCTGTATGAACACGACGCCGAACAGCACCGTCTCATTGCGATATCGGGTAAAAAAATTTTCCATCGCTAAAACATTGAATTCTTTTCAAACAAAATGAGGTGAGGCGTGATGCCCCACCTCTTTGTTATCTTTTCATGCGGGCGATCACGCGTAATCAATCGATATCTTACGCAGCAGCTTGAAGTCGCTGAGCATCTTTCCTGTGCCCAGCACCACGCTTGCCAATGGATCGTCCGCGATCGATACCGGCAACCCGGTCTCTTCTCGAATGCGCTTGTCCAGGTTCTTCAGCAGGGCGCCGCCGCCAGTGAGCACAATGCCGCGGTCGCTGATGTCCGCTGAAAGTTCCGGAGGAGTCCGCTCCAGCGCCACGCGAATCGCATTCATGATCGTCCCTACGCACTCGCCCAGCGCTTCGCGAATCTCGCTGTCGTCTACCGTGATTGTTTTGGGCACACCTTCGATCAGGTTGCGGCCTTTGATCTCCATCGTCAGCGGCTTATCCAGCGGGAACGCGGAACCGATCTCCATCTTGATCTGCTCGGCGGTACGTTCACCGATGAGCAAGTTATATTTGCGTTTCAGGTAGTTCATGATGGCTTCGTCCGCTTGGTTACCGGCCATGCGCACGGAGCGCGAATACACAATGCCGCTGAGCGAGATGACCGCGATGTCAGTCGTGCCGCCACCGATATCGACGACCATGTTGCCGCTCGGCTCGGT
>JAICWB010000133.1 GCA_025935035.1 Terriglobales bacterium | reverse complement strand
GTAGGTCCAGGCCCACTCGAGCATTACGAAGAAGCGGTTGCGAAATCCGATCAGGTATGTGAGGTGGATGAAGAGCCAGCCTAGCCAAGCGAATAATCCGGAGAGATGGAATTTGCCGAGCTCGCCCACGGCGCGGCGGCGGCCTATGGTGGCTAACGAGCCCTTATCCCAGTAGTGGAAGGGCTTGCGCGGTTCGTGTTTGAAATCTGCGAGGATTTGCTTGGCGGCGAAGCGTCCCATCTGAATTGCCGCGGGAGCTACGCCGGGGACGCCGTTGCCATTGTCGTCGTATGCGGCGGCGAGGTCGCCCACTACGAAGACGTTGGGGCGGCCGGCGATGGTGAGATCCTTTTCTACGATGACGCGGCCGTGCTTGTCAGTTTTTACATCGCCGGGATTTGGTCCGATGCCGGGGCCGGCAGCTTTGGCGGCGTCGGACAACATCTTGCCCAGCGGTGATGCGGCTACGCCGGCGGCCCACATTATTACTGCGGCGGGGAGGACTTCGTCGCCGATGTGGACGGCGTCTGATGTCACATCTGTTACACGGGTGCTGGTGCGGACTTCTACGCCTAATTCTTGCAGCTGTTTCTGCGCGCTAGCGGAGAGATCATCGGGGTAGGCGGCCAGCACGCGCGGTCCGCCTTCGAGCAGGATGACTCGGCTTTTGCGGGGATCGATGTAGCGAAAATCTTTGACCAGGACTTTTTGCGCGATGTCCGCCATGGCGCCTGCCAGTTCCACGCCTGTGGGTCCGGCGCCGATGATGACGAAGTTGGGGGCGGGGATTTCTTTCGGGACATTCGTTGCGGATTGTCCTCGGCTCACTGCCGCCTGGCGTTCGGCATTTTCAAATGCGTCGAGCATGCGGCGGCGGATCTCGAGCGCGTCTTCGATGGTCTTGAGGCCGGGTGCGATGTGAGCCCAATCATCGTGTCCGAAATAGGTGTGGCCTGCGCCGGCGGCGACGATGAGGTAGTCGTAGTGCAAGGTGATGTCAGTGTCTTCAAAGCGGACGACTTGTTTTTCGAAGTCGAAGCTTTTCGCCGTGCCGAGGAATGTTTTTACGTTCTCTCTGCCGCGAAATATGGTGCGAATGGGCGTGGCGATCTCTGCCGGCGAGAGTACGGCCATAGCGACTTGATAGAGCAGCGGCTGGAAGGTGTGGTGGTTCTTGCGGTCGACGATGAAGACTTCCACGTCCTTCTTGGCCAACGTCTTGGCGGCGTTGAGGCCGGCGAACCCCGCACCGATAATGACGATGCGCGGACGGTGTCCGACAGAAACAGAGGTTGAGATGGGAACCGGCTTTGGGGCGGAGGAGGTGCCGCCCTTCACATCGGGCTTTGGATCGCTTTGCTGCATTAAGGTCTTTCTTGCTTGCTGGGCCAATGCGCGCCTGCCTTCATTCTAGGGAAGTCTCTTATTTTGTTGGATTCACGCGAGCGGCAAAGGGTGCAACTCCGGTGGGAAGTACGATGAACTTCAGGCCATTTCTACGTACCATTCCCTGATTGATTAAAGCGTAACGGCGTGTTACTTTGCTCCCCTATCTTCTCTGTTCGCATACGTTTGCGCACTGAGCCCGAAAGAAACCTATGCATATTGATGACCTCCTCAAGATAGCCATCGAGCGAAAAGCCTCTGACTTGCACCTTAAAGTGGGAAACTTTCCGCATTGCCGCATTGACGGTGACCTGGTGCCCATCAGCGACCAGCAACGCATCTCTGCCGAAGACATGTTGAACATGGCTTTCAGCATGATGAGCAACCGGCAAAAGCAGAAATTCAAAGAGACGGCCGAGCTGGATATGGCGTACGGCGTCGCGGGATTGGGACGCTTCCGCGTGAACGTGTTCCAGCAACGCGGCAACGTGGGACTTGTCCTACGTATGATCCCTACCAAGATCAAAGCGCTGGAAGAGCTGTACATGCCGCGCGTGATCGAAGAGATCTGCGAAGCGAGCCGCGGACTGGTGCTGGTGACCGGCGTGACGGGTTCGGGTAAATCGACGACGCTGGCCGCTATGCTGGACCGCATCAATTCGACGCGTCCGGAACACATTGTGACTATTGAGGACCCGATCGAGTTCTTGCATCGCGATAAGAAGGGCTTTGTGAATCAACGCGAGGTCGAAGTCGATACGCCGAGCTTCGGTTCCGCGCTGCGCGCCAGCTTGCGTCAGGATCCCGATATCATCCTCGTCGGCGAAATGCGTGACCTGGAAACGATTGGGACCGCGCTGCACGCCGCGGAGACCGGCCACTTGGTGTTCTCAACATTGCATACCTTGGACGCGACCGAGACCATCAACCGCATCATCTCAGTCTTCCCACCGCCGGAGCAGAAGCAGGTGCGCTTGCAGTTGGCGACTACGCTGAAGGCGGTCGTGAGCCAACGGCTGGTGCGTCGTGCGGACGGAACAGGACGCGTGCCCGCGGTGGAGATCCTTATCTCGACTGCTTATGTGCGTGAGTGCATCATCACGCCGGAAAAGACCCGCCAGATACACGAAGCGGTGACGCAGGGCGGCACCCAGTACGGTATGCAGAGCTTTGACCAGTCACTCTTTGACCTGATGACGCAACAGCTCATCAGCTATGAGACGGCGTTGGAGAATGCTACGAATCCGGATGACTTCAAGCTGCGTTGCCAGGGTATTGGCTCGACGGCGGATGCGGCCAAGGAACAGATGGATGCGGCGAAGTTCGGACGGTAGTGCAGTAGTTAGTAGTTAGTACTTAGAGGTTAGGCGGCGGACCGAAATGGTTCGCCGTTTTTGTTTTGGCCGAGTGGCCTACAAGACCGACGAGATCGGACAGGAGAGATGCAGCACAACTTCCTTTTGTTTTGTTCCGGCCGGAGCCAATGAGTTGTTATGCATAGCCGAAGTGGACGCGGCTTGCTTCTTCGAACCTGCCCCGGCGGGAGTAGCCTGCCTAATCGCCGCTGGTGGATTTCCTGCGGGACATTTGGCGCGGACAAAATGGATCGGCGTACCTTCTTTCGTCACCAATCGTGAGGCTTTGCAATAAGCGCCCAGCGCGGTCAGCCGAATTTCAAGCTTGGAGGCACTGTGGTCCGCTGCTTGAACGCGATCGATGAGAGACACGTCTTTCGGCAGGCACTCGCGCAGAGCCGGGATGGTCGAAGCAGTCCGCTGCGCCTGGGCGATGCCTTGAACAGAGAGTGTTACGGTCAGGCAAACCGTGATCGCGATAGCGCGAAATATTCTTCTCATATCCGATTAGACGAAAAAGGCACAGCCGAAAGCTGTGCCTTTTCAGAGGGTCTTGCCTGCCAACTCATGCGAGCAGTTTGCGACGGAACGCTCCGCCCAGGCCCAGCAGTCCGCTACCCAGCAGCGCGATGCTGCCCGGCTCCGGAGTGTTCACCGTCACGCTGAAGTCCGTGACTGACTCACCGAACGTCTGGCCAGTGGAACCATCGATCAGGTACACAGAACCCGCGTAGGTGCCAGGCGCCACATTGCCCGCGATGATGACATCGAAAATGTCACCAGGGGTGTCTGGGAACAGGATGTCAAAACCATTGCTGGTGTCGATGCAGCCAGTGCCGGCATCGGCGCAAGGGCTAGCCGAGATCCAGTTGATACCCAATGCATCTGTGATGTCACCCGAGAAGTTGCCGGTGAAGGAGAACGTTTGACCCTGAAAGCCGGTCTGGTTGGCAGTGTCCAGCGTGATCGTGTCTGCAAAGGCCGACACCGAGAACAGCGACATCGCCAGAAGTGCGAATAACATCGTGAACTTCATTCTTGAGAACTTCATTTACCTTATCCCTCTTTAGCTTGGAAAGTCCGATTGCCAAAATAGTGCACTCGGTGTACCAAAACGAATCCGTTCTAAATCAATGACTTAAAAGCACCAGACTGTTACAGTATGCAATTGCCTGCAACTTTTATGCATTCGGTGGCGGGCGTTGTTTTGCCCGCCACCTGAATAGGTATTTGCTCTACTGTGCGGCCTGGTTAGGCAGCACGATCTTCGCTGTGGTGCTGAATGTACCCACTGACGATGTGACCGTGAACTTGCCTGCCACCAGCTGTCCCGGATTGCCTACGCTCGCCGGGAAATTGACCGTGACGGTTGCTGTTGCACCGCTGAATGCGGTCAATGTGCCGACTGCTTGCGGAAAAGTGACCAGGACATCGTGGATCGGCAACGGGCCGATTCTTTACGGCAACGCGCTCGGTCGCCTATTCGCCGGGAGAAGTTAATCGAGGCACCCCCCTCCCCCATGTCCCTTGTAAATTCGCCGAAATCAGCGAGTTAGCAAAAAACGGCCGCTAAAATCGTGAAAACAAATACGTTTCGCTCAAATATTTCAATCCATTGGACTTATATCAAATAGATACTTGCGTCCGATGGTGCATAACTATTGATAGATGATGAGTGTGGGTTAAGTCAAGGGGAGTTTCGTCGCGCGATCTTTTTTTTTGCGCGACGTGTCGGAACGAGGAGTTGATGGGCTTTGGTGTGTCGCACCTACGGCGCTCGGACTTCTTTGTTGGCGCAATGCTACGATATGGCGCTCCTAGCGGAGCGTTGAAGCAAAATCGATTTTGCGACTTGTTGTTATTCCCACAGATTCCCGACGATGAAGCGTGTGGAGAATCTATGGGCCACCCATTGTCGTGGTGTTGCGATTCAGTGGGCCACCCGCCCCGACTTCTATTGAGGCGAGTCTGAGGTCTTCAGATAAAAACAGTTGCTATCCGGGTTAACAAGAATCGACGGTGGATTCGCTTTTACCAAAGGTTTTTCAGCCAAAATTGGTTTTCCAGTTGGCTGATCCGCCACATCTAGCCATTTGTCCAGAATCAGCGCGTCTTCCGAAGAGGCAACCGACCATTTCTCCGCTACGGAGTCGTAATGTTGCCCTTGCCTAAACACGCTGTGCTGTTCTAATTTGCCGCCTGCATGAAGAATCAACTCGTCGCTCTTTATATCCTTTGAGCGACACGACGAATCTATTTTAAGCCTCCATACTCCTGTGGCGACCGCCTCGTTGGATCTTTCATCGACCTTTCCTGAACAACCTAAGAGGACAGCTACTAACACTAGACTTATGCCTATTCGCAACATGGAGATTTCTGGATCCATATGTATCTTGTTGTTGTCGTCGCACCCAAACCGCTGTCAGTGTTGTTGAGAATCGACTTCGGATAACGTATTGGAGCGCCATTCAGCATGTCTTGAATCGACGGATGCGTTCGATTGTTCTCGGATCCGAGCTGCGGGAACCTAGTTCCAGATTCGAGTCCCCATGCGTTCCATGCATCAACGAGAATGCGCCCGCGCCCAATTTCGGTAACTTTCGCGCAGAATCCGCCAACTGTCTGTCCCACCATGTTAAAGGTTGTGAAATATTGGCGATAATTAAAGTCGCCGCAGTAGATTCCGTCCTTGCAGCGGTTCTTCTTGAACTTGCCGATAAGATTCGATGCTGCTGGTGTCGCAGACAGAGCCGCAGTCGTAGCGTCCTCGACGTGGGCTACTGGATGATATCGACCGCGGGCCCATTGGATCGCGTCAAGTAACGAGCTGATACCTGGATGGTCGTCTGTGCCAGCCGGATCGATTCTACCAATTGGATCATTATGTGCATATGCATATTCATTAATGCCGCCATTTAATCCAATTGGATCTTCGCTGAGGAACCTGCCGACGTTGGGGTCGTAATAGCGGGCGCGATAGTAGTAGAGTCCGGTCTCTGAGTCGTACTCGCGTCCGGTGAAACCGTAGGACGATGCAAAATCGACTGGACCGACGACAGTGAATGATGTCGGAACCGCATTGCCGAATGCGGTGTAAGAGGTTGCATTAAAGGGGTTGCCATCAGCGTCGGTGACCGATGTAATGGAGCCCAGACCGTCCGCGTGGAAATAGGAACTGACTCCGCCCTGCAGTATCGCGAGAGGTTCGTCAACGCCCGCGCCCTGAGTGTACTTCGCTACCATGGCACCGGAACTATCCAACTGCTCGATGATGTTGGCACCATCATAGATGTAATTGACGGTTCCCGCGGAAGAAGACTTCTGAATACGTCGCCCAAATGGATCGTATTTGAATGTGATGGTGTCGCCGTTAGAGACTTGCGTCAGGCGATTCTCGAAGTCCCAAGTGTAAGAAGCTACGACGACGTTGCCGGAACAGCCAGTGCCAGAACAAGGCTGTGAGATGGTGGTGCGATTGCCGTTATTGTCATAGCCATAATAATTCGAAGAGTAATCGACTGTAAGTTCATTCGAGCCGTTATAGGAATTGCCCGAATTGCTGAAGAACGTAGTGGCATTGCCGACTGCGTCATAGAGATAGCTGTCGTTCTCCGCGGGCGGCGGACAAATCGGATCGAATTCTGAACACATGTATTGCAGACACTCATAGGTGCAGGGAGTGATCTCATTCGTCAGCTGGTATGTCTTGTCATAGAGATATTGACGATTCGGACTCGGCGGAATCGGAGCGAAAGGAAAGGACGGCGGAGGCGGGGCCAAGCTGGTTCGGGAAGTCCTGTTGCCAACGTTGTCCAGCGTGTAGGAAACGCCGTCGATGGGTGAGCTGGTTGGCCCGTGAGTAATCGAGGTCAAGCGTGAGAGTGTGTCATACGCATACGCTGTGTTGACAGAATTCGGGCGCGCTAGTGAAGTGCGCCGGCTGAGATTGTCATACCCGAAAGTGAAGGCCTGAGATTGTGGATTGGTCAGCGTCGTTAAGCGGTTCAAGGTGTCATACGTATAGCTGGTACCCCCGCTCTGCGGATCGGTCATGCCGGTGCGGTTAGAGGCCAGGTCATAGGTATATGACATGGTGAAGGTGTGGCTGGGGATGAACGAGTATTGCGTGTTCGTTCCGGTCAGGCGTCCCATGTTGTCATACGACATGCCGTAGGTACCGGTGGCATCTGCGGCTTGAGTCAAGCGGCTCGCGACATCGTAGGTGAAATCAACGTGAGTGCTGTCCTGATAGGTCTTGCGAGTGAGGCGGTTCAGCGCGTCATAGGTGTACGTGGTCGTATTCGAATTGCGATCGACCTTGCTGAGCAGGTTGCCGATCTGGTCATAGTTGTAGGTCTCTGACAATCCCGTACCGCTGCCTGACGCCGGCGGGAACACCGTGCTGGTGACGCGTCCCATGGAATCGTAATTGAAAGTTGTGGCGCGGCTGAGCGCATCAGTGATGCTGGTGAGATTGTTCTCACTGTCATAGGCGTATGCCGTGACCTGGCTGAGCGCATCGGTGACGGAGGTCAGGCGATCGGCATCGTCGTAGGCGTAGGTGGTGGTGTTGTTGTTCGCGTCGGTGACAGAGGTGCGTCGCCCGCGGGTGTCATACGCGAAGTGCGTGGTGGTGCTGTCAGGATTGGTGATGACGGTGAGCCGGTTGCGAGAATCGTAGGTGAATGTGGTGCGGTTGTTGGCTGCGTCGACGACTGCAGTGCGATTGCCGCGCGCGTCATATTCGTAATGCGTGACGTTGTTCTGCGCGTCCGTGATAGTGGCGATGAGGCCGGCGGGCGTATACCTCATGGTGGTGGCATGGCTGAGCGGATCGGTGACGGTCAGAGCAGTTTGCGACGGAGCGCTCCGCCCAGGCCCAGCAGTCCGCTACCCAGCAGCGCGATGCTGCCCGGCTCCGGAGTGTTCACCGTCACGCTGAAGTCCGTGACTGACTCACCGAACGTCTGGCCAGTGGAACCAT
>JAICWB010000057.1 GCA_025935035.1 Terriglobales bacterium | reverse complement strand
GACTTCGATACGCGGATCTAACCGCCCTTGCGCGAGCCTACATAGGTCCACAGAACCAGACATAGCGCACTAGCCGTTGACAGCCAGACGACTGAATCCCAAGAAATTTGTACTGGGCTTTGGCCAGACTTTGCTCAGTGACTTTGAAATCAGGAATGGTAAATGTCTTGTCGGTAGGAGTCTGCGCCGCCAGGGTAGCGGCAAACATCAGAATAACGATCAGCGGTTTCATCGGGAGCCCCGCCCTTCTACGAGAACTTTCGACTGGACGAGTGTATTCCTCTTTGGCCGGTCTGTTCCTTTTTTCCGACAGAAATCTCGATCCGGCGGGCCTTCAGTCCTGAGCCTTCTTCTCCGCCGACGTCAGCTTCACCAGGTCAGTAACCACTTGAGCGGCCCTGATCACATGTTCGTGTGCGACCTCGACAAACTGTTTGTCCGAACTGTACTCGAACAACGTCAGGCAATTCATCACAGCTTGCAGCGGGTTATTGATCTCATGGGCAAGATGGTTAATGAGTTGAATATCACGCAATGCCTGGCGTTCACGTTCCAGTCGTCGCACCTCGCGTAGGTCGCGCAACGTCGCAGAGTAGGCTACTACTTCGCCCGGCGGTTCGATCATAGGGGTAACGCTGACTAACACGGGAATGAGTTCACCTTTACTGTTCTGCCGAACAGTCTCATATTGCAGCGGCTGGCCGTTGCTCAGCGTCGCGCGGTATTTTTCGGCAGTGGCGCGCTGCTCTAGCGGGACCACCAACTCCTGAAAATTCTTACCCAGAACATCCGCCGCGGCGTATCCGAATAGTTCTTCGGCTCCCCGGTTCCATGTCTTGACCGCCAGATCGGCATCCATGGAAATGATCGCGTCCTTGGATTCTTGCACCACTGAGGCCAGCAACTCCGCTTGACGCGTTGCCGCCAGCAGCTCACGTTCATAGCGGCGGCGTTCGCGAACGTCGAACACCGTCGTACGGATCAGCGCAGGCTTGCCGTCTTCATCAAACTGAATGGCGGAGTTCGTAAGTGTGGGCAATACGTCGCCGTTCTTGCACTGGATGTCCACCGCGATCTCTTTTACATAGCCTTGCATGCGCAGCAAGGGAGCAAAATGCGTCTCATAAAAGATTGCGGAAGGTTTTGTGAAGAGCTCCTGAAAGCGCTTTCGTCCCACCAGCTCAGCGCCGTCATAACCGGTGAGATTTAAAAATGTCTGGTTGGCGCGCAGGATCGTGCCGTCCGGCTCAGTAAAAAGGTATCCGCAGGGGGCCGCCTCGAATAATTCAACGACGGTCTCCAGCGCGACGCCACTATCCACGTGCCGCTTCCTTGGCTTCGTCCTTATGTGCGTCCAGAGCAGACCCTTCTTCGTGCCGCGCTAAGAATGAGCGGATCGCCGAGATGGTCTCTTCCGGTGCGCTCAGGTTCGGGCAATGTCCCGTCGCTTTCATCATTACCAGCTCGCTATTGGGGATATGTTGATGCACAAATCGTCCCACGCACTCCGGTGCGATCACGTCACTGGAGCACTGCATCACCAATGTAGGGATGCGGATTTTGCCTAAGTCGGCACGGTTGTCAGAAAGAAAAGTCACGCGGGCAAAAAATTTCCCGATCGCAGGATCCGTCTGGCAGAAACTGTTTTCCAGTTCGTTCGCCAGCTCCGGGCGCTCAGGATGTCCCATGATCACCGGCGTTATGGCTGCGGCCCATCCCAGGTAGTTGCTGTCCACGGCTTCCAGTAATCCATCAATATCTTTGCGCTCGAATCCGCCGACGTAATCGCCATCATTCACGTAGCGCGGCGAAGGACCCACGAGTACAAGGCTACGAAACAGCTCCGGCCGCTTGATCGCAGCCAGGACTCCGATCATGGAACTCACGGAATGTCCTACGAAGGTCACATCGCGCAAATCAAGTTCGTCGCAGATCTCGATCACATCCTGCGCGTAGCCATGCAGTGTGCCATAGCGGGCCTTGCTGTAAGAGGAGATCTCAGACTTGCCTGCCCCCACATAATCAAACAGGATGATCTTGTAATCTTCTTCGAATGCCGGCGCCACGTACCGCCACATGTTCTGGTCACATCCGTAGCCGTGGGCAAACATGAGAGGACGCTGGCCACGCCCCGACACTTTCACATTGTTGCGTTTTAAGACGGACATGCGGGACTCCTGGCAAAGACTCGCCTTTTATTCGATTGCGATTAAGGGCTATCGCAAACCCGTACTCACCGCTTGCTCATGCGCGTGATAACTGCTGCGAACCAGCGGACCGCTCTCCACATGTTTGAAGCCCATCTTCAGGGCTTCATTCTTCAGGTAGCGGAATTCGTCTGGCGTGTAATAACGCGTCATCGGCAAATGGTCTTTGGAGGGACGCAGATACTGGCCGATCGTCAGAATGTCCACCTGCCGCGCGGCCAGGTCAAAAAAGACTTCGAGCAGTTCATTCGTCTCTTCTCCGATGCCCACCATCACTCCCGTCTTACTCACCATGCCGGGCGCAAATTTCTTCACATTGCTGAGCAGGTCTAGCGTCCGCTTGTAGCGCGCGCCGCTGCGAACCGCGCGATAGAGTCGCGGCACCGTCTCAGTATTGTGGTTCAGGATCTCGGGCTTCGCATCCAGCACGATCTTCAGCGCATCCTCGCGGCCCTGAAAATCCGGGATGAGCACCTCCACCTGGCAATCCGGCGTGAGCTCGCGCGTCATGCGGATTGTCTCCGCAAATATCTTTGCTGCGCCAATATTGTCATCATCCCGATTCACGCTGGTGATGACTGCATGGTTCAGCTTGAGAGTAGCCACAGCTTCCGCCACGCGACGCGGTTCGTCGTGATCCAGCGGCAAAGGCGCGCCCTTAGGGACGGCACAGAACCCGCAACGACGCGTACACAAGTTGCCCAGCAGCATGAATGTGGCGGTGCCATGGTTCCAGCACTCGCCAATGTTCGGGCATTGCGCACTCTCACAGACCGTATGCAGTTCCAGCGTACGCGCCAGTTTCTTCAGGTCATGGTAGTTCTCGCCCATAGGCGCACGGGCTTTAAGCCACTCCGGTTTGGGCCCGCGGACTTTAGGCGCAAGGTCGATCTGTACGAGTTGGGTAGGGCTGGCCACTGTCGTACCTTATTTTATCAGTGCTATCGCGTGGTTACATCCCTCTGCGGTTTTGTTGTGTCCAATCCAGAGAAGATGAACACCAGGAAGAAAACGGGATGGCAACGGCACGGGCTGAGCATCGTAACTTCCGGCATCCTGCTACTTTGGATTGTGCTTTATCTGCATGCGAATCCCGAAACCCACTGGGGCGCATTCTTCGGTAATGCTATTGCCGATTGGACCGGCATGCTGGTCATGATCGTGGCCACGAAATACCTGCATGAGGTCGGGTCGGCGGAGAGCAAAAAGGTAAAACGTCCGGCATTCGTCCCCAAGAGCGTTCATGAATTCATGCACGAACACTCGTTGATGATTTTCATTGTGATCACTGGAGCCGGCTGGATAACTCTGTTCGCCAAGATGCATCCCAATGCGAAATGGGGACAAGTCGTCGGCAACATCGTCTCTGAATGGACCCAGGTCCTAGGCGTGGTGGTGCTTACCAAAGGCTTGATCGAAGTGGGATCCAAAGAAAGTAAGTAGCCGGCTTTCGGTCCGATCTGACTGATTACTGCGTTTTCAGGTACGCGATGATCGCATCCATCTGCGAATCGTCGAGCACCTGCCCGAACGCCGGCATCGAGCGGCGTCCGTATTGCAGTAAGTTCTTGACGCGTTCGTCATTGGCGGGCGCGCCGCTCGGCAAAAACTTCTTGTCGAAAACGCCTTCCAGGTTCGGGCCCTGCGTGGCTAGGCCGCTATCGGCTTCGTGGCACTTTTTGCAGTTTGAAGCGAAAAGTTTTTCGCCACGCTTTTCTTGTGTATTTAACGGACGACCGAGCTTCTTATTGTTCTCAGAACATCCGAGCAGAAAGAGAAGAGGAAGAAACAGCAGCAATGTAAGTCGTTGGTTCAAACATCAATTATAAATTGCGTCTTATAATGACGAACGCCGAAGCGCCAAGCCATGCCCCCGTCCACCCAAGACGACTCCCTCGTTCGCATCAAGCGCGCCTATGACAAGCCCGCACTGAGCGATGGCGCGCGCGTGCTCGTCGAAGCTACCTGGCCCCGGGGCCTGGGACGCGACGCTGCCCGGCTCGATCTCTGGCTGCCCGCGCTGGCGCCTTCAGAGACGCTGGTGAAGTGGTTCTCACATCCCGGTATGATCTCGGCCTTGCAGCGCAAGTACTTCAACGAACTGAAGACCCCGCAAGCAACGCAGGCGCTCGAACAGATCTACGAATTTTTGCTGCGCGAAAAACCCGTCACACTGCTTTATGCGGGTGACAATGCCCAAGTCAACGGTGCCGTCTTACTCAAAGATCTGCTTGAAGGTCATCGCATGCCTCCGAACACCACCGGCCCGGCCAAAGCCGCGGCCGCTGGCGGACGCGTCGCAGCGCGCGCTGCGCGAAGGCCACGCAGATGATCCTGCGCGCGATCGAAGACGTGCCCATCAAGGCGGACACGCAGCCGCGCCCAGTATGGGACGTATTGTTCGAGCAGCAATCAAGACTGAACGGCGCAAAAGAATGTTGGCTGATCCCGCAGCCGGCCCATTCGGCGCTCTCCGGCGAGATTGCGGCGCGGCTCCTGCCTGAGGCTTTCGGAAAGTTCGATGCCGGAACTATCCGGGCCATAGCGCTTCACGACGCAGGATGGAGCGCTTTCGACGCTGAATCGATCCACGCATCTCGATCCCAAACTGCTGCTAAGAAAGTAGCAATATCATTCGTTGCCACGCCGCCGAAAGAGGCGCTCGCCGCATGGACCGGTTCGGTAGAGACCGCGTTAAAAGCCAGTCCGCTAGGCGGGCTCTTGGTCAGCGAGCATTTCCGCACCATTGCCCAGACTCAGGCAAACGAACATCCCGCGAATGCCAAAGACATAGCTGCGTTTATCAAGCAGGAAGAAGGCCGCCAAGCCAAACTTCGCCCTAAGATCGGTCTTGACCTAGCGGACGTCGAGCAGCTCGTCAACGGCCTTCGTTTCTGCGATCTGCTGTCTTTATATTTGTGCAGCGGAATCACCCAGCCCGTTGAATTACCCCAACAATTTCAACAACATAGGTTCATAATCGCGGCTGCGGATTCAGGTGTGTACAGGCTTCAGCCGCTTCCATTTTCAGATGAGCAAACATATTCTTTCGCTGCTGTGCGCCATCCGCGAACCAGGGAAGTATCCAGTGCCACATTTTTGTGCAAAATCACCGGCTGAATACAGCCGAATGGGTAGTAACCTGTAAGGTGGTTACTTTAGATTGCCTGTGGGCGGCGATTCGCTTGTTTTTAGCAAACAGCAAGTGGTGCAATAAGGGATGGCTACTTTTGCCGCCGAAAGCGTGTTGAGCCTTATGCCGGAGACCGACGATAAAAAGAAGGAACCGGTGCCGGCCAAGTATCTTCAGGACTACCTGGAGACGCTGGTGGCTGCGCGGGCGTTTCAAGGCTCGAACCTGCGCAACTGGAGCCTCATCCAGTGCTATGCCGAACTGCAATTCAAGTTGAACGGCGGCACAAAGTGCCCGCTATGCCGTGCGCACGTGCGTCACATCATTCCCGTTCGCGCTGAGAAGCAGGACGGCACCGCCAAGGAATTCACTTGTCTTTGCACGCGTTGCTTTGAAGCCGAGCGTGCCACTTCAAAAGTGATCATCATGAAGATGGGTGACGCCGCAGTCACATATTTCCCCCGCGAGTACAATTCCACTTCCTATCACGGCAAGACCGCCAACGAGATCTCGAAGCAGGCAAAGAGCAAGTAACCGGCTTTCCCCGATTCGCTTAGTGCCTCGCGCCAAAACCCACCACAAAGACACGACGGCATAAAGTTTTCAAAGAATGCTTTTTAGGTTTAACCCTAAAGATTTCTCGTGAACCTTTGTAACTTTGTGACTTCGTGTTGGTCTTCCGCAAACTCCAACACGCGCTATTTGCCGGCAGATGAGGCCGGCGTATCGTTCACCACCGTTTCCAATATCTGGTCCATGATCTTGGTGGCGCCGCCTCGGTGGCTATTGACCAGGATCGAGAAAGCCATGCGCTCGCCGCTCAGTGTTTGGATATATCCGCTGAGCGCGCTCACGTGCGCGAGTGATCCGGTCTTCGCCCAAACGTGGTCTTGCGCTGGCGTGCCCTTCATCCGGTTGGCCAGCGAACCATCTTCACCCGCTACGGGCAGGGCGGATTGAAATGCGCTGCGCCATCCGGAGGGGAAATCTGCGTACTGCAACAGCTTCACGATCGCACGCGGCGAGACCAGGTTCTGACGCGACAAACCGGAACCGTCAGAGAATGTGTATTCCTCCGGCGCAATGCCTATCTCAGTCAGGAATCCTTTGACTACGGCTTCCGAAGCCTCCACCGTCGGTTGCGCGCCTTTCGCTGCGCCCAGTTGTCGGAAGGCAAGTTCGGCGTGCAGGTTCTGGCTGACTTTGTCTGTCACGCGGACGTCGTCCGCCAAAGTCTGCGATTGATGGCTGGCCAGCACCATGCGCGGCGGAACTGCCACGGATTTAGGCATATCCACTGCTTCTGCTCCGCCGCCCGGTTTCGGCGTGGTTGAGATCTGCGCAGACTGCACGGCAGTGTCAGGAGGTAGCGGCGGCAAACTGGCCAGCAGCAAATGTCCGGAGTGGTCTTTACCTTTAATGGTGATGCCGCGTTTTTCCAGCATGGCGCGAAACGCTTTCGCTGCGTAATCCGCAGGATCATTGATGGCCAACGCTTCATTGTCGCCCTGGTCGTCCAGCGGGATCGTTCCCCAGAGAGTCACGGTGCGCGAGCCTACTTGGCGGTCCATGGAAATGTTGCGCTTCGTCCCCGCCGCCGCGGTAGTGATGCGGTTGTCCACGTCGTAATAAGCCACGTCGGGCTCGAACTCGATTTTCGCTTTGTCACCCACGGCTGCGGCCGGCGTCAGCTTCATGAAGACCACGTTGTCATTGATAGTCAGCGCGGAGACAGGCGCGCCGTAATCCCACAGCAAGTCGTCTTGCGACCACCCGTCGCCGAAGCGTTCATAAGCGAAATAAGAATCGTCGCCGATCACGTCACCGTCGATCTGCCTCACGCCTTTTGCCGCGACTTGGTCGGCCAGGTCTTCCAGCAACTTAAGCGCAGGCGTTGTGCGTTCCGTGCGGCGATTGTAGGGAAGCACGCGTCCGCTGAGGTTCGGGTCGCCACGCCCCACAAGCACTAGATCGCCGCGCAGCTTGCCGGATTTGTCCAACGTGCCCGCGGTTTCCACCGTAGTCGTCTCGCGAAAATCCGGACCGAGAAGCGCCAGCGCGGTGATCGTCGTAAAAAGTTTTGTGTTCGAGGCCGGCGTGAAAAGCTTGTCAGCGTTCTGTTCGAAAACCGACTGCCCATTGGCCAGCGAGATGATCTGTATGCCCCAGAATGCGCGCGCGGTGTCGGGCTGCGATAAAAGCTCATTGATCTTCGCGGCGATGTCAGCGTAGTGCGCTTTGCGTTGCGCGTCGGTCAGGGAACTCGTGGTGGCAGAGGGCACGGGCAACTGCAAATTTTGTGCCGGTACTGCGGACGCACCACTCTGTCCGAAAGCAGATACGGCCGACCACAATATGATTGCAAGGAAAGTGCGGTGGTTCATGCGCGAATCATAGTCCCGCCACAACGAAAATCAAAACCTTTCAAACGCGGATAAAAGCGATAAAAGGAAAGATCAAAGAAGGATTAAAACTTTCGTTTAAGTCTCGTCATCTGTTCTTGTCTTTCTTGATCGCTTTTATCCGCGTTTGAAAGGTTTGGCTTTGCCTCTGGGTACTCAGCCTCTCTGCGGTTAAACTAACTTCCCATGCGGCCCCGCTTCACATGGCAGCTCGCCACCCGTACGCTCGACCTCGGCGTGCGCACTATCGTCATGGGCGTGGTCAACGTAACGCCCGATTCTTTTTCTGACGGCGGCGAGTTCTTAGAGCCCACTAAAGCCGCAGAGCACGCACTCCGCCTGTTGGACGAAGGCGCCGACATCATTGACATTGGCGGCGAGTCCACACGCCCCGGCAAGAAGGAACGTGTCACGCCACAGATGGAAGCCGACCGCGTGCTGCCGGTGATCGAAGCTGTGCGCAAAGCAGCTCCGCAAGCAATCATCTCGATAGATACCTATCGCGCCGCCACCGCGAAATGGTGCGTAGATGCCGGTGCCGAGATCGTGAATGATGTCTCCGGCCTGCGCTGGGATCCGGCGATGGCGGCGGCACTGGCAAAGTTGAAATGCGGCACAGTGCTCATGCACATGCGTGGACGCCCCGAAGAATGGCGCAGCCTGCCGTCATTGCCCGATCCAACGCCTTTGGTGCGTAAAGAATTAGGTGAGATCGCCGGAACAGCTCTCAACGCGGGCATTAACGTGGACAGCATTGTCCTCGACCCTGGTTTCGGATTCGGTAAATCATTCGATGAGAATTATCCGCTGCTGGCAAAGTTTGACGAATTGGCTGCGTTAGGATTTCCGCTGCTGAGCGGCACCTCGCGCAAATCATTCATCGGCAGAACGCTCGCGCGCGATGGGGAAGACGCTTCCGCCGATGCCCGCCTGATCGGCTCAGTCGCCGCTGCGGTCGCGTCAGTGATGAAAGGCGCGCACATCGTCCGCGTGCATGATGTGAAAGAAACGGTGGAAGCGGTGAGGATTACAGATGAAGTCATAAATTCAAATATCCGAGGATGACCCTCCATGGAGATCAAATTTGATCACGCTCCAGACGATTCAGACGTCGATGCTACGGTCGCAGTACTAGTAAAAGAGCACCAAAAATATTTTCTAGTTGGTGTGGCCTGTCTTGCGTTTCTAGTACTCGCATTGTTTCTTTCACCTGGTGATGGTATATGGCGTCACTTTCTGTATGTGCTCGTAGGGGCGTATTTGGCGTATCTCGCTGCGATTTTGTCCTATAAATCCATCCTCGTTAAATCGATCAAGTCAGTTCCTGGGCACGCGGATACAAATTCGTATGTGATTTCAGGCGAAGGAATTCACGCGGTTTGTCCGTGTTGCAGCGGACACCTGAAATGGAATCATTTTCAATCCTTCGTGGAGACGGACACGCACTTTTTCTTGATGAAAGGAAATCAACCAAAGGGATTTCCGAAGCGAATAATGTCGCCCGCTGATCAAGACGCCTTCCGTATACTGCTCAAGGAAAAACTGCCCACCAAGTAGTTGTTGCCTCTGCGCCCAGTGAAGCGGCATGTCTATGGCACCTGATCCTTACGGGGTGACCGACTGTAGGAGGACACCAAAGGCCGCTAAACTATCCCCTCACGCGCTGCGAACTGCCGCGGATACAGCTACGCATACAATCCCGGGCTTTCCATCAATTCCGCTTGAGTTCGCGCTCAAGTAGAACCCCAAAAATCAAAAACAACAAGGTCTTCTTTGCGAACCTTTGTGTCTGAGTCTTTGTGGTGGATTTTGGAAGACGGCTAAAACTGCTTCTCTGAATCCAGCATGATCGTCACGGGGCCATCATTCATCAGTTCCACATCCATCATCGCTTGAAACTTACCGGTGTCGCATCTCAATCCAGTCGCACGAATCCGCGAAACGAAATATTCATACAACCGCTTCGCCTCTTCCGGCCGCGCGGCCCGATCGAACGACGGCCGTTTGCCTTTGCGCACGTCGCCGTAAAGCGTGAATTGCGAGACCGCCAGTACGGCGCCGCCAACGTCGGTGACAGAGAGATTCATCTTGCCGTCAGCATCTTCAAACACGCGCAGGTTGACCGTCTTGTCGGCAAGATAATCGGCAGCCGCCTCTGCGTCGTCGCTCGCTACTCCCAATAACACAAGCAGTCCTTTGCCGATCTGGCCAATGGTCTCTCCATCGACCGTGACCGAAGCACGAGAGACTCTTTGAATGACGGCGCGCATGGCCTCTTAGCCTAGCATCCGGTGGCGGTCTTGCGAGCCCGCAAGTTACAATTCCATCCTCTGATTAGGGAGGGCCGCATGCGGACTCGTTTTATCGCGCCAATCGCCATCATTGCTTCACTTTCGATCCTTACCATGGGGTACGCCGGACAAAATGCGCAGCCGGCACAGCCACAAACGCAATCGCAGACACCTTCCACATCTCAGACAGCCGCCACCGAGACAGCCGGCCAAAGCAAGAACTTCAAGAACATCCAAGTCCTCAAAGACATTCCTGCTGACCAACTGATTCCTTCCATGCAGTTCATCAACGGCGCGCTAGGCGTCGAATGCAACTTCTGCCACGTCACCGACAAAGGCCATGAAGGCTTTTCTCTCGATGACAAGCGCAACAAGAAGACCGCGCGCGAGATGATGACCATGACCATGGCCATCAATAAAGATAATTTCCGCGGTGAGCAGCGCGTGACCTGCGCCACTTGCCATAACGGACACAACAATCCTTCAACGTCCGCTCCCGTGCTGGACGAAGCCACATGGCAAGAGCGCGTTGACGCGAAGGCCCGCCAGGCACAGTTCCAGCAACAACAGCGCGCGTCGAACGGCGGACAGACCGCTGCTCCCGGCGCCACGACTCCTCCGGCTCCTCAACAATCACGCGAAGAGCGCCAGAAAGCAGCCCAAGCGGGAGCAGACGCCGCATTCCAGAAATATCTTGATGCCGTCGGCGGTCAGGCGGCCGTGGCCAAGTTGAAATCGCTGGAAGAGAAAGGAACCACAACTACGCCACATGGCGACACTTCGAACTTCGAAGTCATCCGCGGTATGGGTGACAAGGTGGCCTTTACTCAAACCACGCCGCGCGGCAGTTTCAAGCTTGTGTACAACGGAAGTGAAGCCGTCGCGGAATCTGGAGGCCACGCTAATCCCGTGACCGGATTCGAACTGAGTGCACTGAAGCTTGACGCCAGCATCCTGCGCAACATCGATCTCAAGCCGCAATACTCGCTCGCACAGGCGCTGCCGTTCACGCAGAAGATTGAGGGCAAAGAAGTCACCATCGTGCGCGCCACACTCCCCAACAGCCAAGGGCAGGAAACCCTGTACTTCGACTCCGGCTCGGGCCTGCTGGTGCGGCGCGTAGTCGTCCTGCACACAGCGCTGGGTGGCGTGGCTCAGCAGACTGATTTCTCTGACTATCGTGACGTCAATGGAGTAAAGATCGCTTTCGTTGCCAAGATCTCAACCGATGAGAACATTCAGACACGCACTATTACAGAAGCAAAGATTAACGTTCCGGTCACGGATGACACGTTCAAGCTTCCCACGGTGGAAGCCGCGCATCCCGGCAGCAACTAACAGAGCAACATCCTTCCTGAAATCCTTTGACGCACGCGGCTCACAACCATAGAATCGCGTGCGTCAAACCTTTTACATCCGGCCCGATTTCCAAATCCAAGGAGCATTTTTATGCGCACTCGATATCTGTCTTCGTGCGTGGCAGCTATGCTGGCGCTCTCGCCACTCAGCCTGTCTGCACAGATGTCGCCCAAGCCCGTGCCCCAAGACACGGTCATCAAAGGCGGCACGATTCTTACAGTGACTCACGGCACTATTCAAAATGGCAGCATTTATATCCATGACGGCAAGATTGCGGAAGTCGGCCAGACTGTGCACGCGCCCGCGAATGCCATCGTCATCGACGCCACGGGCAAGTACGTGATGCCCGGCATCATTGATGCGCACTCCCACTCTGCTCTCGATGGCGACGTGAACGAGGCCACCAGCCCGGTAACGCCGCACATGAAGATGGTGGACGCGTTCGATTACACTGACAAAGCGCTGTATCAGTCGTTGGCCGGCGGCGTCACCACGTCGCTGTTGCTGCACGGCTCAGCCAACATGATCGGCGGCGAAGCTGTCGTCATCAAACACAAATTCGGTCTTGACCGCGACGACCTTCTCTTCCCGAACGCGCCACGCTCCATCAAGTTTGCCAGCGGTGAGAATCCGAAGCGCGTCTACGGTAGCCGCAATCAGTTGCCTTCCACCCGGATGGGCAACTTTGAAGTGCAGCGCGCCGCTCTTCAAGAAGCAAAAGAGTACATGCGTGACTGGGACGTATACGACGCGAAAGTAAAAGCCGGGGACAAGACCGCCAAAGCGCCGAAGCGCGACTTGAAGCTGGACGAACTTGCAGACGTCCTCCGCGGAAAGGTGATGGTACAGATCCATTGCTATCGCGCAGATGAATTGCTCACTGAGATCCAGATCGCGAACGAATTCGGATACAAGTTGCGCGCCTTGCACCACGGTCTTGAGGCCTACAAAGTTGCAGACAAGATCGCCGCCGCTCATGTGGGCCTCGCTACCTTCGCCGATTGGTGGGGCTACAAAGTCGAAGCTTGGGACGCAATTCCTTATAACGCTGTCATGGCCATGCGCAAAGGCGTGATCGTCGCCATTAAGAGTGACTCCAATGATTTTGCGCGCCGCCTCAATCAGGAAGCCGGCAAGACCATTCGCTACGGCGGCGCTACGGAAGAAGAGGCGCTGAAGATGATCACGCTGAATCCGGCGTGGATCATCGGCGTCGATGACCGCGTTGGCTCGATCGATGTCGGCAAAGATGCAGACATCGGCATCTGGAACGCGGATCCGCTATCGACTTACGCGCGTGTAGAGAAGGTGCTCATCGATGGCAGCGTCTTCTTTGATGTGAATGCCGGCAAGTACGGCCTTCCTTTCTGGAAAGATGCGCCCATGACCGGACGCGATGGTTTTGGCAATGATGATTCTGACGGCGGGGTGGACTACTAATGAAAAACTTTATCCGGCTTTTCATCGCACTCTCACTTAGCGGGTCAATGTTCGCGCAAGCGCCGGCAAAAAAATCCCCGGCCAAGACCTCGTCGGCCAAGCCTATGGCAGCCGCACCCGCACAGACCGGCCCTGTCGCCCTCAAGGGCGGCAAGCTGCTCACCATCTCTCACGGCGTGATCGAGAACGGCGTAGTCGTCATCGAGAATGGAAAGATCGCCGCGGTCGGTGGGGCAGGAACCGCGATTCCCGCAGGCGCGCGCGTCATTGATTGCGCTGGAATGACCATCTATCCCGGCCTGATCGATTCCGAGACTCAGCTAGGTCTAACCGAGATCTCTGCTGTTGACATGTCCAATGACCTCGTCGAGACAAGCGATGAGATCATGCCGCACATGCACGTGTCCGACGCTTTTCATGCGGAGAGCGATTTGATCCCCGTGACGCGTATGAATGGCATCACCAACGCGATAGTCGCGCCCGCATCACGCGACACGCTCCCTGGCCAGATGGCATTCATCCAACTCGACGGCAAAGACCGCGACGAGATGTTGCTCGTCCGCGACATCAGCATGCCGCTGAACTTCACCGGAAGCCAGCGCCGCAACCAGTCATTCGCCAATTCGCGTTATCCGTCAACGCGAATGGGTATGGCTACGCAACTGCGCCAGACTTTCATTGATGCTCAGGAGTACATGCAGAAGTGGGACGACTACAACAAGAAGTCCTCTGACACATCCAAAGACAAGAAGGATGCGGGCTCACCACCCAAGCGCGATCTCAAGCTGGAAGCATTGGTGCCCTATCTGCAAGGCAAGAAGCCGGTGGTACTGACTGCGGACGAACCTAAGGACATTAAAACTGCCATGGGCTTGGCCAAAGAATTCAACTTGAAAGTCATCCTTGAGTCATTGACGCGCGGGCAGATCATGGTGGACGAGATCGCCGCCAGTCATTTGCCTGTCATTGTAGGTTCCATCTATGACGCGCCTGACACCAACGAGCGTTACGACGTGGAGTACAGCTGGCCCGCCGAGCTGGCGAAGCACGGCGTGAAGATCGCCTTCGCTTCGTACGATTCGCACAACGCGCGCAACCTGCCGTATGCAGCAGGTTACGCCGTGGCTTACGGCCTGCCATATGACGAAGCGATGAAAGCCCTCACGCTGAATCCGGCAGAGATCTGGGGAGTGTCAGACAAACTTGGTTCGCTCGACGTGGGCAAAACGGCGAATGTTGTTGTCGCAAATGGTGATCCTTTGGACGTGCGCACTGACGTGAAGCGTGTCTTCATCGCCGGGCGCGACGTCCCACTAATAAGCCGTCAGACACAACTGCGAGACGAATACAGCAAATAAAATCGTTTCCCGCCGATGTGGTCTGTTTCCCGAGTGGCACAGCAGAGATGCTGTGCCACTTTTTGTAGCGCCGGCGTCCCGCCGGCTGTCGTGAGGGCAT
>JAICWB010000176.1 GCA_025935035.1 Terriglobales bacterium | reverse complement strand
CTTACTCTTGTAGCTCTGAAATTCGCAGTCTTCGGATTTCTGATCGTCGGGCTTATTTTCACTGACTTCGATCTGCATCTTTTGCCGGATGCCATGACAATTCCCGGTTTCGTCATCGGGCTCATCTTCAGTTTATTCGTACCCGTGGGCGGTGCAGGGTTTATCGGCCGGCGCTGGGGACATCACTTTGAATCTCTGCCTTTTGATCACCGCGAACCGGTCATCTCGCTTCTTGCGGCGCTGCTGGGCGCGGCGGTGGGCGCCCTTTTTATTTGGGGAGTCGGCGAAGGCTACAAGCGCGTGCGCGGCATAGAAGGCATGGGCTTCGGTGATGTGAAACTCATGGCGATGATCGGTGCCTTCCTTGGAGTGAAGCTGACCATTCTCACGCTGGTGTTTGGTTCGGTCGCAGGTTCGCTGGCGGGCATCGTCGCCATGATGTTCGTGTTCAGCAAGCGGGTGAAGCGCTACTCCGGGCAAAGCAGCCGCGCGTGGGCATCCGCGAAACTTGTGCTGAGGTATTACGAAATGCCATTCGGCGTGTTTCTCGGTGTGATGGCCCTGGTCTCAGAGTGGTATGGTGATCGCTTGTTCTCCTGGTATCTCGCGTTTTATCAGTGACCCATGCTGCAACTGCTGCACAACCCGCTGGTACTTAAATTAGCCGCAGTGCTTGTGCTGCTGGTGGGCACGATCATCATCGGCACAGGCATCATCTTGTACCTGCGCAAGAAATTGGTTGCGAATTCAGGATCTACCAATGCCCGCGTGAATGTGAATGAATCCACCTTCGCGCTTGCCGCCTATGAAGGCGTGATCAGCAAGCTCAAGGAGCAGGAAAAAGAATTAGAACGCCTGCGTCGGGCCGACCGCGAACAAGCTAACGAGTCGGCGAGCATGAGCGAATCTGTGCTCAGCAATCTCAGCAGCGGCGTAGTGCTGTTCAACAATAACAACCTCGTGCGCCAGGCAAACCCCGCAGCTAAGATGCTGCTTGGTTATCAATCCGTTGCGGGACTGCACACGCGAGACATTTTCCGGGGCGTCACCCAAGCCCGTATCACGCTAAGCCCCGCCGATGGAGGCGACGCCGCTTCGCCCGATATTGATTGGAGCGAACCCGGTCCGGCTGCCCTGCTCAAAGCCATTGCGTCTTGCCTTAAAGACGGGGCTCTGTTTCGACGCGTCGAGGCAGATTACACGACACCCGCGGGCGAGCCTCGCGTGCTAGGCATCACCCTTTCGCCGGTTCGGAACTACGGCGGTGACACCGTCGCCGCAGTGGCATTGCTTAGCGACCTGACCGAGATCACACACCTCGCGCAACAGATGCGACTTCGTGAAAGCATGGCGGCACTCGGTGAGATGTCTGCCGGCATCGCGCACGAATTCAAAAATTCCCTCGCTACTATCTCCGGATATGCGCAGATGTTACGCCGCGAAGCTTCCGCGGGCACGGAACGTGAGTTCGCCGGCAAGATCGCCGACGAGACCACCTCTCTCGCGCGCATCGTGAATGACTTCTTACAGTTTGCCAAGCCTGAAGGACTGCAGCGTTCCCAGGTTGATATCCGCGCAATGCTTCTCGACTGTGCGCATGAGGCTGGAGTCGAACTGGACTCCACTGGGCTTCCCATGGAGCTCAAAGTTGAAGGCGATCCCACCGCACTGCGGCAGGCATTCAGCAATCTGCTGCGTAACAGCGCGGAAGCTGCCGATACCGGGGTGAACCCGCGAGTGGTAGCCGAGTCCACAGCCACAGCGTCTATGGCCACCATCGTCCTGACCGACAATGGCAAGGGCATTCCAGCCGACCAGATCGCCCGGGTGTTCATTCCCTTC
The DNA here is from genome assembly GCA_025935035.1 of Terriglobales bacterium. Taxonomy (GTDB): domain Bacteria; phylum Acidobacteriota; class Terriglobia; order Terriglobales; family Acidobacteriaceae; genus JAICLA01. Next base: position 4,267 of record JAICWB010000176.1, on the reverse strand, counting down.
TTCACGACCAAACCGCACGGGACAGGACTTGGCTTGGCCCTGGTCCACCGCATCATCACACAGCACGGAGGCACGATAACCGTGGCCAGTAGCCCCACTGGTACAGGGTTTACTATTGCACTTCCTGTGTCTGATTGCGCTGGATTTGCCACCAAATCATCCACCGAACCGGAGTAAAATAGCGGCAAAGCGCCGGTAAAAATCAGACGTCTGGCGCTGTCATCTGAATGGGGACCGTGAATCTATGAGGCACATTTCCAGGCTTCTCGCTGCTGCCGGCACACTGGTATTTCTTGGCAGCGGCATAGCTTATTCGCAGACGCTGGCGGATGCCGCTCGCGACGCCCAAGCCAAGAAGAAGACTCAGACCGCGACCGGGCACGTCTATACGAACGAGAGCTCAGAGTTCCACTCTGCTCCGGCAGACGCAGCTCCCGCGAAATCAGCGGACGACGCCAGCGCTGCTGACGCCTCGACGGATGCCGCGGCGAAAGATGCCGCAACGCCCGCCGCTGACGCAGCTCCAATGTCAGACGACGACAAAAAGAAACTAGCTGACGATTTCAAAGACAAGATCGCCAAGCAGCAAGCCAGTGTTGACCTTCTAAAGCGCGAGCTCGACGTGCTGCAGCGTGAGGACAAGATGCGCGCGGCCGTGTTTTACTCTGACGCCGGCGCCCGCCTGCGCGATCCGGGCAAATACACACAAGACGAGCAGAAGTATCAGAATGACATCGCCGCCAAACAGAAGGCCATCACCGCCGCTCAACAAGCGCTGGATAAACTTCGCGAAGATGCACGCAAAGCCGGAGTCAATGTCAGTTAGTCATTTCCCTGTTTTTCTTGAGAGCCTTCTGCGCCTCGCAGAAGGCTTCTTAGTTTGAGCGCAATGGAAACCATTCTGCTGGTGGAAGACAAGTCGGAATTGCGCGAGATGCTCACGCATGCGCTCGGGCGCATGCAGTTCACACCGATGCCCGTCTCCAACCTTCAACAAGCGCTCGCAGGATTGCGCGAGCAGCGGTTCGCCGCCGTCCTCACCGATCTCAAACTTCCCGATGGTTCCGGGCTAGACGTTCTCAAGGCCGCAGTCGATGAAGACCCGGGCGTGCCCGTGGTCGTTATGACCGCATACGGCACGATCGACCAGGCGGTTGCGGCGATGCGCGAAGGTGCATTCGACTTCATCCAAAAGCCGCTCGACCTTGACCACTTGCAGCAGATCCTTCGCCGCGCCATGGAGCGCCAACAGCTTGTGCGCGAGAACGTTGTCCTCAAGTCAGAGTACGCGCAGAGCGCGCGCTTCCCTCGCATCCTCGGCGAGCATCCTGCGATGCAATCAGCCGCGCGTGAACTGCAGCGCATCGCCGCGACCGACAGCACCGCGCTTCTACTCGGCGAAAGCGGCACAGGCAAGGAACTTTTCGCACGCGCTATCCATCAGATGAGCCCGCGCGCAGAGAAAGTAATGGTGTCGCTCAACTGCGCCGCTATCCCGGAAAATCTCATCGAGAACGAACTTTTTGGCCATGAAAAAGGCGCGTTCACGGGCGCCGATTCCCGCCGCCCCGGCAAGTTCGAACTCGCACACGGCGGAACGATCTTCCTCGACGAGATCGGCGAATTGCCTCTCGCCGCGCAATCAAAGCTCCTGCGCGTGCTCGAAGAAAAGATGGTCGAGCGCCTTGGCGGTAGCGTGCCAGTACGCGCTGACGTGCGAGTCATCGCTGCCACGAATCGTGACCTCGCAGCCGCAGCCTCTTCCGGAGACTTCCGCAGCGACCTTTTTTATCGACTCAACGTCTTTCCTATTCACATTCCCGCGCTGCGCGACCGCGGCGAAGACGTGCTACTTATCGCTGAACATTTTCTCGACCGCTTCCGCAAAGAACGCAAAAAGCCGCGACTCAAGTTCGCCGCTGACGCTCTCTCTGCCCTCCGTCAGCATAGCTGGCCGGGCAACGTGCGCGAGTTGCAGAATGTCATCGAGCGCGCCTCCATCTTGAACGACGGCGAGCTTCATGCCGCTGACCTCGGACTCTCAGCCAACGTTCGTGCGGCAGGCGCAACTTCGCCTCAGCCCGGCAGAATCCTTTCCAATCCCAATCTCGATGGTTCTTTGCAGGAAGTAGCCTCGCGCGCGGTCGCTTCGGTGGAGAAAGCAAAGATCGAAGCCACGCTCCGCGAGTGCAAATGGAACAAAGCCGACGCCGCCGAGCGCCTCGGCATCTCGTACAAGACTTTGCTGAACAAGATCCACGCCTACGGGCTGGATTGATTTAGCTCGTTCCGCACCGGGCTTGAAACAAAACTACTGAGCTTTCACTGTCACTTTGAATGTGCCCTTGGGCCCAATGGTGATCGGCTCACCCTTGGCGAGAAATGGTTTCATCACATCCGGCTTCGCCCACTCCACGTTCCATCCGTCTTTCAAAGCCACAACGATGTACTTTCCCGGAATGACTTTTGTGAACAAGAAGCTGCCGTCAGTGCCGCTCTGGTTTCGTCGTATCAACGGCTGGTCATGCGCCATATCTTCCGGCACCAGGATCACGAACGCGCCGGCCACCGGCTTTTCACCGTCAGCGGCTTTCACCACGCCATCCACGCGGGCGTCATCCATAGTCATGGTTATAGCTAGTTTCACCGGCTTGGTGTCGGTGATCTCGATGGTGCGTCCTGTAACCTTGGCGCCCGTGGCCGTCACTGACTTCATCACATAACGCGAATATCCTGCGCTGATGTTGTACTTGCCGGGATAAAGCTGGAAATTGATCTCGCCATCTGTGCCGGTCCGCGTGCTGCTCACATCTCCCGCGGCATCTTGTTTGCGGAAGTTGACCGAGCCGCGCGGCGATTCGCTGTTCGCGGGTAAACCCTCGAACGTGACCGTCCCTGTCACCTGCGCCGGTTCTTCACCCTTCGTAGTGTCAACAACCTCGTTGCTGGTCGCGTTGATCACCTGCTTGCTCACGATGGCCGGCGGACCACCGGGTCCACCAGGTCCACCGGGCCTGCGCATCTCCCGCATGGTAGCTTCATATTGCCCCGGCGCAACGCTCACACTCACCGTCATTGGAGCCGCCGGTTGTCCATCGGTGCTGGCGGCATTCTGTCCGCGAAACCCACGCATCTGGGGTATTGCGGGCACATAGATCTGTTGCCCGAATGCTGTGGTGGATATCTGCGGCATCATCGGCGTCTTAGGGTCGATGTTCGCAAACTGCAGGTGCATTGCCGGCGCTGTGTTCAACACCATGTCTGCCGTGTAGTGATCGCCCGGCTGAAGTTGGATGGGCGTGGCGTCGTTCTCATCCGTTGAGCCCGAGTAGTAGGTGACGGGGAACGCGACATCCAGATTCGCATCGCCGTCTTGCGGCTTGGTCGAAGGATCATCCGGATTCACCTGCGGCATCATGCGCGCATACATCGAGTACCACGGCTGCGCGCTCACCACCACATAATATGTGCCCGGCACCAGATGATTGAAGTGATAGTAGCCCTGCGAATCTGTTCCTGTGCCGCCACGGCGCTGCACAGATTCTTCGCCAGAATCGGCGCTCTTATAAAACAACAGAACGCGCCCGTTCGGCACCGGATCACCATAGTCGTCAGTGACGCGTCCGGCGATCTGGCTGTCTGGCATGATGCGGAACAGGATGTTCTTCGTCTCTTTGCCCGCGCCTACGACGACTGCCGTGCTGAAACCCGAGTGACGGTCCAGCGACTGCCGCGGATATCCCTTGCGCTCAGCGAACAGCGTGTACTTTCCCGCCGAAACATTCTTCATCATGAAGTGCCCCGCGGAATCCGTGGCGGCTTCGGTCGTGGGCTCTTCATCGTCCTGTGCGGCGCCTTGTCCGCGCGCGCCGCGGTTGCCTCGCGCACCCCGTCCGCCACCGTTCGCGAAGGCACGCGCTCCAAAGCCTCCGCCGCCCGGACCAAAACTTCCGCTGGTGAATTGACGATTGTTGTTCGACTCCTCCGGCGTATCGGTCAGTATGGGGAAGATGGTGACTTTGGTTTTCGCCAGCGGCTCGCCGGAGAACGCGTTGACCACCACTCCGCTCACTTCGTATCCATGCGGCGTAGATGCTTGGGACGCGGGCGCAGATGAAGTAGCCAATTGCTGCGGCTGCACCGCCTGCGCCATGGCGGCAGCGCACGCGCATACGCACAACAACAACCCTCGAAACGCTGCGGTCATTCTCATGGCTGCGCCCTCTTGATCAACGGGACTGTGACCGTGCCCGTGCCGTTCGGTTCG
>JAICWB010000131.1 GCA_025935035.1 Terriglobales bacterium | reverse complement strand
TGGCGGCGTTGCGGCGTCCGCATATTGAGCGCGCATTGCAGCAGCTCCAACCGCAGATCGACGAAGCCGCCAAGAAGGGCGACGCGTTCAAGTTGACGCAGCTATCGGCAGAGAAGATCAAGCTGAAGCGGGCATTGGATGAATCGATGCGGGCGGTGGCGGAATAGACCCGTAAGTCCTTTTCCGCAAAGGTCGCCAAGGACGCGAAGGCCAAAATCCAGAGTAAGGTTAGTCTGCACCGAATCTGCCGCTTCCTCATCTAATAAATGAGGCGATCCCGCTGCGGGGCAGGTTCTTTGGTTTGTGTGGTTTAAGGCCAATATGTTATTCTAACTCTCTTGGGATGTGCGCTTTCCATGCCTTGGTGCATGAGCTTTAGCTCGTTGGAACTTCAGCCACCCTTGCCACGCAGTCATAAAAAGTTAAGGCGCCATCGCGTCCATGGATACGCATGGGTGCGTATAGGCATGTGAACTGGAGTTTTATTCTTGGCACTCGACGACAAATTTGAAGATATTCAAAAGCTGATCGACACCGGCAAAGAGAAGGGCTATCTCACCTATGACCAGGTGAATGACCTGTTGCCGGGCGACATCCATTCGCCAGACGATCTTGACGACCTGCTTACCACCATTGGCACGCAAGGCATTGACGTGCTCGAAGGCCCCAAGGCCGCGGGAGCAGAGCTCGATAAGAAGTTTGATTCTGACCTTGAAGCCGGGGAAGACGTTGAGCTAGACCTCACGCCCGGCGCGCTGGAAAAAACCAATGACCCCGTCCGCATGTATCTGCGCGAGATGGGAACCGTTCCACTGCTCACCCGCGAAGGCGAAGTTGAGATTGCCAAACGCATTGAGCGCGGACAGAACCGAGTGCTGCGCGCTGTCTCGCGTTCACCTATCGTCATTCGTGAAGTGCTGGCTGTGGGCGATGACCTCAAGCGTGGCGTGCGCTCCATCAAGGAAGTCACAACCTTTGACGAAGAAGAGTTGACGGAAGAGATATTGCAGAACCGCGTCAAGAAGATGACCAATGCGATTGACGCGCTGCAGAAGCACTACAAGAAAGCCATTGCGCTCGAAGAGAAACTCGAGGGCATTCCCAAGAACAAAAAAGAAAAAGCGCGCGAGCTGCGTCGTTGCCGCTGGTCGCTGGGCCGGGAAAAGATCGAGGTCTCGCGCGGTATCCGCAAGCTGGGCTTCAACAACGCTGAGCGCAAGCGCCTGATCGACCGTGTGAACAAGACGGTCGAGGCCATGCGCCATCTTGACCGCCAGATCAACAACCTTGAGAAGAAGCACGATGCCACGCGCAGTGAAGACCTGAAGAAGGAATACAAGAAGCAGCAGCGGCACCATCGCACTGAGCTTGACGCCATGGCGCAAGAGGCCGGCGTCGACTTCCAGGAACTCCGCCGCACGCAGCGCGAGATCATCCAGGGAGACATGGACGCGGAGTACGCCAAGCGCGAACTCATCGAAGCCAACCTGCGTCTCGTCGTCTCGATCGCGAAGAAGTACACCAACCGCGGATTGCAATTCCTTGACCTCATCCAGGAAGGCAACATCGGCCTGATGAAGGCCGTGGACAAATTCGAGTATCGCCGCGGCTACAAGTTCAGCACGTACGCAACGTGGTGGATCCGCCAGGCCATCACGCGCGCCATCGCTGACCAGGCCCGTACCATCCGTATCCCGGTGCACATGATCGAGACCATCAACAAGCTGATTCGCACGTCGCGTCAGCTTGTGCAGGAACTCGGCCGCGAGCCTACTTCCGAAGAGATCGCCAAGCGCATGGACATTCCCGTGGCGAAGGTCCGCAAGGTGTTGAAGATCGCCCAGGAACCTATTTCGCTGGAGACGCCCATCGGAGAAGAGGAAGATTCCCATTTGGGAGACTTCATCGAAGACCGCGCCGTCGTTTCGCCAGCGGAAGCTGTGATCAATGTAAACCTGAAAGAGCAGACGGCGCACGTTCTACGCACGCTCACCGCGCGTGAAGAAAAAGTCATCAAGATGCGCTTCGGCCTGGAAGATGGTTCCGAGCACACGCTCGAAGAAGTGGGCCAGTCATTCACCGTCACGCGCGAACGCATCCGCCAGATAGAGGCGAAGGCGCTGCGCAAGTTGCGGCATCCATCACGCTCGCGGAAGTTGAAAGCGTTCATGGATGGAGTGAAAGACTAGTTGTTAGTAGTTAGTGATTAGTAGAAAGCCCCGCAGAGAAGCGGGGCTTTATTTTTCCTGGCCCGCGTTGCAATCGCCAGGCGTTTCATGCGAAAGCCCGAAAATTACAGCGCCAATCTCTGGTGACGGCCGCAAAGTGTTACATTCCGTAATCCCCACCTGCGCTATTACACAACTATTACATTCAGCCTGCGCCGTCCTTGTTAGCCTTGAATCAGATAAACAGCACATCAAGCAACAAGGGGCTTCATATGGAAATGTACGGCAAGAAAGCGAAGCAGGGCATCAACTGGGTCACTGCTATCTTCATGGGAGTGTTCCACGTCGGCGCGGTCGCCGCGTTATTTTTCTTCAGTTGGAAGATATTCTTCATCACGGTGTTTCTGTGGTGGGTGTCGTTCGGATGGGGCATTGGCATGGCCTATCACCGCCTGCTGACGCATCGCGGATACAAGTGCCCGAAGTGGGTCGAGTACTTCCTCACCACTTGCGCCACGCTGGCGCTCGAGGGTGGACCGATATTCTGGGTGGCTACGCACCGCATCCATCATCAAAAATCTGATCGCGAAGGCGATCCGCATTCGCCGCGTGAAGGTATGTGGTGGGCGCACGCCGGATGGATCCTTACCGGCGAAGCTATGCATCATGATACTGAGATCCTAAAGAAGTACGTTCCAGATCTCGGCAAAGATTCGTTCCACGTTGCTCTCACCAAGTGGCATTGGGTCCCGCAAGTGGTTCTTGGGCTTGCGCTGCTAGGTTATGGGTTTGCTACTGGTGGCATCATGACGGGGGTTGCATATGTTCTCTGGGGAATCTTCCTTCGCGTGACTTTCGGCCTGCACTGGACTTGGGCGGTGAACTCCATCACTCACGTGTACGGTTCACGCCGCTTCAAGACGCGTGACGATTCCACCAACAACTGGTGGGTGGCCGCATTCAGCTTCGGCGAAGGTTGGCACAACAATCATCATGCGCATCCCACGTCCGTCCGCCACGGACTGGCGTGGTATGAATTCGACATCAACTGGCTCTGCATCGAGGCGCTGAAGAAGATGGGCTTGGCAAAGGACCTCCGCGTCGCGAAGCTTGCGCAGCCTGTGATAGTGCCTACGCAGGCTGAAGAAGATGCGATGACGCCCGCGCAAGCGGCCATGGTCGCCAGCGCAGGATACGACTAACCAGTACATAGTTCGGAATGTAAAAGCCCGCAGAGACTGCGGGCTTTTTCTTTGCCGAAACAGCGTAGCTATTCCGCGCTCGTCATTGCCGCAGCAACTTCATTGGTCACGCCCGCAGCCGAAACCTGCTCCGCAAAATTTAGCTTGCGCTTGAACTCGCGCCGCAAGAGTATCAGGTTCAACGTCGCCTGTACGATCACCGACGCAACGGACACATACCATACGTAGCGCACCTGGAATCCGGACTGCAGCGAGAGAACATAGGCCGGGATCGCGAACAGGAAGAAACGCGTAGCTGAACTGGCCAGCGGCGGCAGCGTATTGCCGATGCCTTGGAAGATGCTGGAGATGGTGAAGCTCAATCCTGCGGCCAAGAAGTTCCACGAAATGATACGGAAGTATTCCGTGCCGAACGCGATCACTCCCGGGTCTTTAGAAAAAGCGTGAACCAGAGCTGAGGGGAAGATCTGGCACACTGCCGTCAGCAACAACATGAATGCGCACGCGATGCCCGTCGCGGAATAGAACGACTCGCGCACGCGGCTGGCTATGCGTGCGCCAAAGTTCTGCCCGGCGATGGGCGCGGCCGCGAATGCGATGGCAATCACCGGCATGAACATTGACTGCATCAGCCGCGAGCCGATGCCGAATCCCGCCTGTGCCGACGCACCGAAATTCCGGATGATCCAGTACACCAGCGTCATGTAGACCGACATCAAGATGAACTCGCCGCCCGCGGGCAGCCCGATCTTGGCCATCTCCCACCATGTCTTGAGCTGCGGTCCCCACAGGTAGGTGGAGAAGCCGAAGCCTGAGTCACTCTTGATCACATACTGCGCAAGCAGCGCGATGCCCACGATCACCGCGACCAATGTTGAGAGGGCCGCCCCAGCCACGCCCAGCGGATGGTGAGACACCCATCCGAAGATCAGGAACGGCGCGAGAATGATATTCACTACCACGGTCACGACCTGGATCCCGACGGTCGGCTTGATGATGCCGCTGCCACGCAGCGCCGCCCCGATAGCCACCATGCAGAATTGCAGTCCCATGGCAGGCAAGAACCAGTTGAGGTATTCCACGCCCAGTCGCGCGGTTAACGCGTCAGACGCGATAGTGTCTACATACAATTTGCGCAAAAGAAACGCCACCGCGGCAAAGATGAATCCCACGACACAGGACATCACCATGGCCTGATTGAAAACGAAGTTCACGCGCTCTTTGTCTTTGCGTCCGGCGGCGTGGGAGACGAGCGTAGTGGTTCCCACGCCCAGAGTCTGCGTAAGCGCGAGCGTCACGAAGGTGAGAGTTCCCGCCAGTCCAACCGCGGCGATGGATTCCTTGCCCAAACGCCCGACCCAATAGAGGTCCGCAAGGAAGTACAGCGTCTGCACGAACATGCTCACTGACATGAACGCCGCGAACTGGAACATGTGTTTGGTGATGGAGCCTTTAGTCAAGTCCTGCATGGGTGTCCTTTAGAGGTTTCGCTAGGATAGCGAATCCAGCGGCGCGAATCACGTTTATTCGCGTCTTATAAGGCCGATGTTTAGAATGTCCCAGTGACATCACGGACCAAGAAGATCGCGTTTTTCATCACCCTGGGCTCCTGCCTGGTGGCGGTGGCAATCATCCTGAACGTGGGTTGGATCATGGTGCATGCGCGCCACGTGGTGCAGCTCATCCTCGGCATCATCTTCTTCGCACTCATCATTGCCGGTTTAGTCATCTACACCATCTTCCTTGTGCGTGAGATCCGGCGAAGCGAGCAGCAAGATAGCTTCATCAATGCCGTTACGCACGAGCTAAAAACGCCGATTGCGTCTATCCGGCTGTATCTGGAAACTCTGCAGTCGCGGGAAACAACGGAAGCGCAAAAAAAAGAGTTCTACTCCACCATGCTGGCGGATGCGGACCGCCTGCACTATACAGTGGATCAAGTGCTGAAGGCCGGACGTCTCGGCCATGGTGGCGGAGCGCTTATCTCGGTCGATATGTCCGCGCTGGTGACTGAGTGTGTTGACATGGTGCGCGAGCGCCATCATCTTCCGCCGGACAAACTGGCATTCGACCCGCCGGCATTCGCACATGATGCGCCAACAGTGCTCGGCAACACAGATGATCTCCAGACCGCGATCGTCAACCTCATCGACAACGCCGTGAAATATTCGCACGGCAACATCCAGATCCGTGTGGAACTCGCAGCGGATGAAAAGAATATTTTGGTCCGTGTGCATGACAAAGGTGTGGGCATTCCGCACGCGCAGTTGAAGCTCATTTTTCAACGCTTTTATCGCGTGCCCATCCGCGCTGTGCGCGAGGTCAAAGGAACTGGACTCGGCCTGTTCATCGTCCGCAGCATTGCCAAACGGCATGGCGGCCGCGTTTTCGCTGAGAGTCCCGGCGAGAATATGGGGAGCACATTCACTCTCGAATTACCGAAAGCGAGCAGCGAGTAAAGGCGCATGAGCAACATTCTGATTGTCGAAGACGAAGAGCATCTGGCTAACGGCTTGCGGTTCAACCTTGAAGCTGAAGGTCATAAAGTCGCCATTGCCAATGACGGCGAGCGCGGCATGGAGATGCTCGCACAGAATAATTATGACGCCCTTGTGCTCGATGTAATGCTCCCGGGACGCGACGGGTTCAGCGTGGCTTCAGAGCTGCGCAAGGTCGGTAATTATGTTCCCATTCTCATGCTCACCGCACGCGGGCGCCCAGAGGATGTGCTGCAGGGGTTCGATGCCGGCGCGGACGACTATCTGCCCAAGCCCTTCGAACTGAAAATACTCATCGCGCGTGTGCATGGTCTATTGCGCAGGCGCGAATGGCTGCGTAAGTCTGATGAGCGCGTGGAAGATGGCGAGTTCAAGAATCGCGAACGTAAAGGCAGCGGTGTGCCAGGTGAGCATCGTGATGTCTTTGTTTTCGCAGACAAGACGCTGGATTTTTCTACGCTGGAGTTGCGCGTCGGCCAGGAAGCGTATCGGCTGACGCTGATGGAGATGCAGCTGCTGCGTTATCTCATCAGCAAGCAGGGCAAGCCTGTCTCCCGGCAGCAAATCCTTGAAGACGTGTGGGGACTGCACGAAGATACTGACACGCGCGCCATAGATAATTTCATCGTACGTCTGCGCAAGTACATCGAATCAGAGCCGGCGAAACCGCGCCACCTGCAGACGGTGCGTGGCGTTGGATACATGTTCGTAGCTGAACCGGATAACCGTTAGATCATAGCGAAGCGATAATTTCCGTTTTCGTAAAATCGTAAGTATTAAGGTTGAGGATTAAGGCCCCGTCCGTCTTGTGTTAAGTCGTACAAATGAAATAATTTTAAGTGTACGTTTTCCACTTTCAAAAAAATGGCTCCGCTGAGAGAAATCTGAGGAAAGTTGTTTTATTTTTCCAGCGGAGGGTGTCATGAAAAACATAGCTCTTAGGTTCATTTCAACGACCCTGTTTCTAGCGGGTGTGCTGCAAGCTCAAACTACCTGCCAAAACCAAATCTGTAAGTTCGCCAGCACATGTTTCGGATGTACGCTGAATGAGGGCTTCAAATGTTCCGTAGATATTGACGACTGCAAGAAATGTACCTCGGCCCGTTGCCAGGAGCCCTATCACCCACTGATGACGGGGAGCAGAGCTGGCCGTCAAAACGGCTCTCGTGGCGACATTGAAGGAGTTGCTACGGCCATTGCGAAGAGCAAAGACAGGGAAACCGTGGTGTCGCTGTTTCGCAACTCTGGTGCTCCTCTGGAATTGGTTACTGCAACCCACGGTCCAGACGATTTGCTCGCAGAAGCCAGTTTGCGCAATCTCACCACGGACAAAGTGGTCACAAAATATCGGATCGGTTACTTCACCGTGGCGCGAGATTTATCAGTTGAAGCTACTACGGGCGTAGATATGAATGTGCCCGGAAAGATTAAGCCCGGTCAAAGTGAAAGGGTTCCTGCTCAAGGGGTGTCGTCTCGCCTGCTCACCAAAGTGAGGGGCGTCGCATTTTTTGTCGCATCGGTCGAATTTGATGACGGCTCTACGTGGACCGCCGATGTCTCGAGCATGAAGTCGAAGCTTGAAACCTTGGTTACTCGAAGACAGTGACGGAGACCAATTTAGCTAATGCGCCAGGGTGAGTGAGGCATTTTCACTTAACGGATTGGTGACTGTTCGCCGCGTCGCTACATGTTCGTTCCTGAACAGGGCAAAAGCAAAAATGACCCAATATCACGACACACGCCAGAAAGATAAACAGTGGGACGACGTCGATTCCTATCTCACGGGGCTCTTCATTCCAGAAGACGCGACACTCGCGGAAACACTTCGCACCAGTGACGAAGCTGGACTACCGCAGATCGCAGTTTCCGCCAATCAAGGCAAGCTGCTGATGATCTTGGCCAAATCATGCGGTGCGAAAAACATTCTCGAGATCGGCAC
>JAICWB010000091.1 GCA_025935035.1 Terriglobales bacterium | reverse complement strand
TGCGCAACCGGCGCTGCGTCTCTGCGAACGTGTGAGTATTGCCCGGTGATGGAATACCAGCGGATGCGCACCATGTCCCACACGATACTGAAGCCGTCGCGGATGGGATTGATCTTGCTGCGCAGGTCGTTCTTCCACTCAACCGGTATCTCGGCAATCGTGTAACCGAGCTTCATCCCCAGGAATAACAACTCGGCGTCGAATCCCCAACGCTCGATCTTCTGGTTGGGGAAGATGGCGTGTGCCGCGGCACGAGTGAACGCTTTGAATCCGCACTGCGAATCTTTCACGCGTAGTCCGAGAATACTGCGGAGTAAAAAGTTGAAAATGCGTCCGGTGATCTGGCGGTAGATGGGCTGACGTTGCGTCTGGGTGCGCGGATCTTTCCAGCGGGAACCGATGGCGATCTGCGCGCCACCTTCTTCAATGGCAGTGAACAATTTTTTCGCTTCGTAGATGGGCGCGGAGAGGTCAGCGTCGCTCAAGATAAGGATGTCGCCCTTACCCTCGAGCATACCGTGGCGGACCGAATATCCTTTGCCCTTGTTGCCGGGATTTTGCAGCAGGCGAATATTCGCATGACGTGTGGCGTAGTCGCGGATGATGTCAGCAGTATTGTCGCGCGAGCCGTCATCGACGATGAGCACTTCGCAATCCCATTCTTGCTCCGCGACATAGGCGAGCACCTTGTCGAGCGTCTCTGGGATGCGCTGGCTCTCGTTGTACGCAGGTATGACGATGGTGTAGATATGCGGCTCCGGGAGGTTGCGCCGCTATTGTACCGGACGTGAATCCATATATTTCTCTAGCGCTTCTCTCCAATGAGGCATCTTGGCAATGCTTAACAGTGCATCTTCTCTTTCACAGCGTCAAGTAGGCGCAGGCATTTGGGGCGAACTTAGGGGAAGGCGTATAACAGCAAGCATTCCATTTTTCTAATCGCTCTTGTTTGACTGGCTTATGCGGCTTTTCGCTCTTGTCGCAACATGGCAAAGAACGCATCGACTAGATGCGGGTCCCACAATCCGTTGCGGGTCTCTTCCATGATGGTGCGTTCGGCCTCGGCGTGGCTGAGGGCCGGCTTATATGGGCGCGATGTGGTCAGGGCGTCATAGATATCCACTACTTGAAGGACGCGCGCCAGCAAGGGAATCTGTTCGCCCTCAAAGCCATCAGGATATCCGCTGCCGTTCCAGTGCTCATGATGGCTGCGGATTATGGGCAGCACATCCCGCATGCTCTTCAGCGGCGCGCAGATCTTCTCACCTATGACCGGATGCTCACGCATGGTCTGCCACTCTTCCGCCGAAAGTCCGGCATCTTTGCGGAGGATGCGATCCGGAATGCTCACCTTGCCGAGGTCGTGCAGGTATCCGCCGCGCTTCAAAGCCACGATGGAATCGTGGTCGAGCCCAAGGTAGCGGCCAAGGCGCGTGGCGTAGTCCGCCAGCCTGGCGCAGTGGTTGCCGGTGTAGGGATCGCGCGCCTCCACGCCTAGAGCGAGTGAAAAGATGACGGCTTCGGCGTTGTCGAGCTCGTCAGTAAATTCTTTTAGCTTTAGCAACGAACGCACGCGGGCAAACAATTCTTCCGGATACAGCGGCTTGCTCAGGAAATCATCTGCCCCTGCTTCGATGCCGCGCACGCGGTCGTCACGATCGCTAAGACCGGTGATCATGATGATGGGGATGAGCCGGGTCTCGGGGTCGGCTTTCAGCTCACGGCAGAGTTCGTAACCGCTCTTGCCGGGCATGATCACATCCAGCAAGATCAGGTCCGGGCGGATGCGAGGCAGCACCTGCTCGGCTTCTTCCGCGTCGCTGGCGGTGTAAACGTTGTATCCGCGGGAGGTCAGCAACTCGCGTAGGAGCAGGACGGTGTCGATCTTGTCGTCCACGACAAGGATCCACGGCGCCTTTTTCGGCGCGTCAGTGACCGTCTTCAAGTGCTCTGGATATCCTGGGCCCCGTTCCAACACAGGGATAGGACGGCGTTAATTGACGGTGGGTTGGCCTTGGCCTGTGGAACGAAAGGGCAAGGACATACGTGTTCATCGATGCAACTCTTGCGCACTCGGCGATTTTGCGTCTAAGGTTTTTGGCGAGAGATTCCTTGGTTAGAGTTTCGAGTCTTACAAGCTTTGATGCAATAAAAAGGCCGGCGCGTTAGCCGGCCTGGATGGTGCTAAGAAACTAGATGGGCTCTAGAATTCGTAGCGGATCGAGAACTGCATCACGCGCGGCTTCGTCAGGGTTTGCGAATAGAGGCCAAAAGTCGCGGCGTCTTGAATATTTGCGCTGATGGATTGTGGGTCAAACCGCACGGAGTTTGTGACGTTGAAAGCTTCTGCGCGGATCTTGATCTGGTTACGTTCATTCAGGTGAAAGCTCTTGCCCACGCCCAGGTCTAGGCCAAAGAAGCCATCTCCGCGGAAGTTATTGCGCTGGCCGGATTCGCCGGGGAACGCATAGCGGAAATCCGCAGCTGCGCCAGTGGCGGAACCGCCATCCGGGAAGGCAAAGGGCTGGCCGTTCATGACCGTTGTCCTTGTGGCGGGGGCGGCACCGACTGTGAAGACGTTTCCACTGAGCTGAAAGTTTGTTGGGAAAATACCTCCATTGCCGATGCTAAAGGGGAACCCGCTGGTCCAGCGGTACACGCCGGAGAGCTGCCAGCCGCCAAGTAGAGAATCGACGAAGGTGTTGGCGTCGTGGCCAAAGCGACGGCCTTTGCCGAACGGCGACTCGATAACCCAATTGGAATTGATCTGATGGCGCGCGTCAAAATCTGACGGGCCTTTCAGCTGATTGGTGTCAAAGGTGTTGATGACAGCACTCAACCCGCCGAAGGTAGGCACACGTTCAGCGTCAGAGCCTATGTCTATAGATTTTGAGAATGTGTAGTTGAAGTCAAATGTTATGCCGTAGTGCTGCTTGCCGCGCAACACAAGTTCAGCCGCGTGGTAACTGCTGTGTCCGATGGATGACCAGGCATACAGAGCCGTGTACTGAGGACTGTAGAAGGCGAAGGGAGTGTCCACGCCGTTAATATTGGCGCAGGCCGGGAAGCAGAACGAGTCAAAGATATTCTGAGCGTTCGTCTCGCCGAATGTACCCGGCCCGGTGTTGCAATAGTAAAGCTCATACATGGCTTGTGTGGCCGTGGGATTCGGCACTGGCGTGCCGGTTGGCGTGCCTGCACTACCTGGTGCGCCGTTGGCTCCGCAGATGTTGCCATCGACACCGGCCGCGCTGGGAAACAAGTTCTGCCAATACGGAATATTCGGCATACTCGCGACCGGAGTTTGGCTGAAGAACGCTTTCGAGAAGATGGTGGCGGCGGTGAAGTAGTCCATACCTGACTTGGGATCTTTCAGGTTCAGAGGCATGGCCAAGTCGCGCTGCTGCAATAAACGACGGCCGAGGCGACCGACGTAATCCATCTCCAACACGAAGCCACCGGGAAGTTCGCGGCTCAGCGAGAGATTCATCACATGGGAGTAAGGGGTCTTGAGCTTGTCATCCAAGCCGAAGGCAATTTGCTGCACTGGACTGCCGACGGTAGAGATAGGTGGTGTCGCCGGGAAACCTCCGCTAGGCGGCGGAGAGAGCAACGTACCGTCATTGCTGGAAGCGGGGATGGTGTTCAGACCAGTGAACCGCGCACCGTTATCAACGGTTTGGATGCTGGCAGCATTGGTGACAGAAGTCGTGAGACCGAAAGTGCCGTTCTGGTCAAAGGTATTCACGATGCCTTGGCCAAAGTGGTCATAGACGATGCCCCAACCGCCGCGCAAAGAGGATTTGCCTTCGGAGCCGAACAAGGCATGCCAAAAACCGTGATCGGCGTGGAAGCCATAGGCAAATGCAAGACGGGGACCAAAGTCCTTATAGTCATAATCCCAGTAGGGTTTCTTACCATTGGCTTGTCCCGAGAGGTCAAAGCTGATAGTGGGATCGAAGACCTGCCCATTCGCCTGATCAACAGCGCGCTGCGTCAAGAAATCATTCAGGCTTATGCTCGGCGCGGCCTGCGTGCCGGAGGTCTCATAAGGAGGCTGCAAAAGGCTATAACGCAGACCATAGGTGAGAGTCAGGTGAGGCGTGGTACGCCACGAATCCTGCGCGTACCACTCGAATTCCCATGCCCGGAAATCACGAGCGACGGGAGTGCCCTGTGGCAGCACATTGCCGTTCTTGTCACGATTAAAATTAGAAGTGGCTTGGCTGATGAGCCCGATCAAATTGACGATGGCATTGTTGTAAACGCTCTTGTTGGCGGGATCGACCGCGGGGAATCCGAAAGCTGCGGGATCGAGGCTGCCACCGCTGCCTGCAGGAGCGGTGTTGAGGAACAAAGGATTGATGAGCGCATTGTTGAACGAAGTAGCGTTCGAAGTTCGCGCATTATCAATAAGGCGGATGTTAGTACCGAACTGCATAGTGTGTGCACCCTTGGTCCAGGTGACGTCGTCCACCCAGTTATGTACGGGGACCTGAGATGTGCGGGTAGAGGTGAGTGGGTTCAAGTCACTGATAAAACGGAAGGACACGGTTGGCTGATTGAGTTGACCTGCATTAGAGGAACTCTGCCGAGTGAAACCATAACGGAAAGCATTGATCAAACTGTTGGAGATAGTCGCGGTATAGCCGGCGGCAAGAGATTTAGTTCCTACAGCTAACAAACTGGCGGCGGGTTGGCCGGGGAATTCTTGTGCGCCCGAGGTGCGGTCGTCCTGCATATTGCCCCGAAGAAATACACGTTGGGTGCCGCTTTCATTGAGGTTGTAGTCCAGTTTAACAATCGTAGTGTTGAGATGCTGAGGGGTTGGCGACGAGAAGGTGAAACAGCTGATGTTAAAGCCGTCAGCATTGCCGCAAGAGTTTGAGTTCGCCTTTGGATATTGATTGAAGACAGAGACGACAGCGGGATTGGGGCCGGGTCCCGCGGGGCAGCTTCCGTTGGCAGTGCAGTTGGGATCCATTGAAGCGATCTGAGCTGAGGTGAGCGTCGTTGTGCCACCGTTGACGTTGGGATAGGAGATCATGCCGGCGCGTAACGTGTCACCGGGAACGGATTGAGTGACCTGCTGGGTTTCGGCCAGGCGACCACCCTCGAAGGTACCAAAGAAAAATAGACGGTTCTTGATGATGTGTCCGCCTATGGCTCCTCCGAAGACATTTCGCAGTTGTTTGCCGGGATCGTTCGGCAGACCGGCCTGCAGTTGCGCCTGCTTGTTGAACCAATCATTGGCGCGCAGAATGGTGGGCCGGTGATATTCATACAGCGATCCATGAAAAGTATTCGTGCCGCTCTTGGTGACGAGGGCGACTTGGCCGCCGGAAGAGCGGCCTTGGTCGGCGTTTTCGCCGGCTGTGGTCACGCGAAATTCCTGAACAGAATCGAGCGTGGAGCGGACGGCGCCGGTGAAAGCGGTGCCGCGTACCTGGTCGTTGTTGTCGACGCCGTCAAGCGTGATGTTGGCTTGATCGCTTCGTCCGCCATTGACCGCGCCATTGCGCGTATCAAAATTGTCATTGACTTGATTGCCGATAAAGGTGACGCCCGGCTCTAGGCTCAATATTTCAGCTGGGTTGCGCCCTTCGAACGGCAGGTTTAAAACCTGCTCCGTGTTGAAGGCGTTACCGATGGTGGCGTCAGTAGTGTTGACGGTGACGGCGTCACTGCGAACTTCTACCACCGTGGAACCGCCAGAGGCGTTCATGGTGAGGTTGACGGTGTAAGGCACGTTGACCAGCATGTTCATGGGCTCGTGCTTCGTCTCAGCAAAGCCCGCCGCAGTTGCACTCACCACATAATTGCCGGGCTGCAATTGCAGGAACTGGTAGCCGCCGTTGGCATCCGTAGTCTTGGTCTGCGAAAAACCGGTGGCTGCACTGGAGACGGTTACAGTGGCGTTAGGGACGACTGCGCCATTGGCGTCGGCTACGACGCCGCGAACTGAGGTGGCGCCATTTTGAGCAAACATGTTGAGAGTGAGGGCAATGAAAAGTGCGAACACGAGGAGGAGGAAGAACCGTTTCATGTATAGCTCCTTCGGGCGAAACTCTAGCTGGCGCAAAGAATATAACTCAGAGAAATGCTCGTAATGCGAGATGTGAAAAGAAAATTTTTTAAACACTTCTCTGATTATTTGAATATTCATTGCAACCCGTCCCGCATTTCTCCAACATTCAAGAGATTTTGCCGACGTTTTGCGTTCGCCGCTACATGAGAATGCACGTTTGGTGCCGTAATCCTGCCGAAGAAGATTTTAGAGAGCAGCTTGTCACAAAAATCTATTTCGACGGCTTTATCAGACGGGTTGCGAAGAAGGTTCGTGGACACGCTGAGTCAGGAGCAACAGATTTTTATGGTTTTTGAATTCCCGACAAATGAAAAAGCGGAAACTAGAAACAATGCAGGAATTTTGATACCCTTCCCCGCATGATATCCCCCCGGACAGTCGCAGCACTTCCCTGCCTCCTCGCTTGTACGCTGTTCACAACGGCACACGCGGCAGCAAAACCCAAAGTCGTGACCTTCGGCCGATGGATGACGGTGAAGTATTACGCCGGGACGGATGAGACGACTGCGCTCGATCTCAAGGTGCGTCCGATGCTGGTCAATGGCGAGATCAAGGAGTACACCACGGGCGAAGCGCATGAGGTGAGCGAGCGCGTATTCGTGGTGCGGCAGGCGTCGCGACTGAATGATGCACTACCCGGCGATCCCAAAGGCGCTACGCGCTGGCGGTGGCATCCCGGAGGATGGCTGATGGTGGACCGCGCGAATGCGCACATCAGCAAGCTCACATTGCCAAACTATGATGCCTTCTATTCCACTACGAGCTGGTATCGCGACTTGGTAGCGTATTGCGGCATCAGTGACAATGGCACACGCCTATATGCGATGGTGGCGCAGATCGGACGCAGGAAAGCCGTGTTGCAAAAGCCGTTGGGCGTGCCCGCCGGTGGCGACTTGCCTGACGCGGAATGTGCCGAGCCAATTTGGCAGCGCGAACCAACGCGCGTGACGTTTTCTCCCAAAGACAAAGATAAAGTGAGCTTCGCCATTAGGAGTTTTGCCGAAGAGATCCCCGTGGATGATTCCAGCGACGAGGGAAAGCAGTAGTCAGTAGCCGGCAAAACCGGTGGCGTGTGCCGTTGAGGCAAAGCAGCCCTCGCTCCGCTCGGATGATGACTGATTAAAATGACATAGGTTCGCGGCGTAGAATCGAGTGGATGCAGTCACTCGATGTGTTGCTGAAAGAGGCCGAGCTTGCCCACGGGCACTTATGCGCGGGGCAAGTGCTCGGCGTGCGCATGGCGATGCTCGGACTGGCGAAGCTGGGAATCGACGATCCACGCGGCAAGGACCGCAAGCGGCTTTTCACATTCGTTGAGATCGACCGCTGCGCAACAGACGCGATCGCAGTCGTGACCGGATGCCGGCTGGGCAAGCGCGCGCTCAAGTTTCGCGACTGGGGCAAGATGGCCGCCACTTTTGTTGACGCGCAAAGCCAACGTGCGATCCGCGTCGCCGCGAAAGAGACCTCGAAAGCGATGGCCGCGGAGGCGTATCCCCAGTTGGAAAAGAACGCGCAGCAAATGAAGGCGTATCGCGAGATGCGCGATGAAGACCTGTTTGATATGCAATGGGTGCGCGTGGCGCTGCCCGCAGAAGAATTGCCTGGATACAAGACGGAGCGCGTAGTGTGCTCACAGTGCGGGGAGGGCATCAACTTCAAGCGCGAAGTGCGGCGCGGAGAGGATGTACTCTGCCGGAGTTGTGCTGGCGACAGTTATTACATCGTTCTCATTTAACATTTGGTGATTTCGCTTATTTGCTAAAACTTAATAATTTGCGACGCCGGCTGCTCGGGTCAATATTGTGGTAGATTCGACGTAAAATGATGATTGAAGCAACGGCAACTGCGACAACGGCCAATGAACTAGGCGCACTGAGAGATGGTACACGAAGGTTCTACCGTCCTGAATTAGATATCTTACGTTTTTTGGCGTTCGCTCTAGTTTTTTTGCATCATTCTCTGCCTACCCCAAACGCCTTTTGGAAGGCAGTGGAGTTAGCCGGCTCAGCCGGTGTACCAATGTTTTTCGTGTTGAGCGCGTACCTCATAACTGAATTACTATCGCGTGAACGAACAGCGACGGGTCGAATCGATCTTAAAGCCTTCTATATTCGACGGGCTTTGCGCATTTGGCCGCTTTATTTCGCGGTTTTATTCTTGGGATTTCTATTAAACAACACCTTAAGCCATCAGCACATCAGCCTAGGAACCCTTTCAGCTTATGTAGTCTTCCTAGGAAATTGGAGTAGCCAATCGGGCAGCTACATGCCCGGTGTGCTGACCGTCCTCTG
The DNA here is from genome assembly GCA_025935035.1 of Terriglobales bacterium. Classification (GTDB taxonomy): domain Bacteria; phylum Acidobacteriota; class Terriglobia; order Terriglobales; family Acidobacteriaceae; genus JAICLA01. The sequence goes on along the minus strand of JAICWB010000091.1, from coordinate 1,712 downwards.
GAGTGTTAGTTTAGAGGAGCAGTTTTATTTGGCATGGCCTTCCGTCATCAAGTTTGGAGGAAAACGCCAAGCACTGTTTCTAGCCATCATTCTTTGGCTGTCGTCGCAAATTTGTTTGATACGGCTCGGCGCACAACATGCGCCGACGATGCCTACGATATGGTTCAATTCCTTGACTCATATGCAGTATTTTGGACTTGGCGCGGCAGCGAGTGTGCTTTTAGGCGGAAAGTCCTTAAAAATCCCCTTAACCGCCCGTGGCGTTTTAGCGGGAGTGGCACTCTCACTCTTTTTTGTATCCGAGAGTATCTTTCACATCCACGCGCAGTTCTCCTCGGTTCTGCATACCGTTCCAGGATTTTTCCTTGTGGGGATCGGCGCTTTGCTCTTGCTTATATCATTTCTGGGAGTTTCAGTTCCGACAATCTTTCAACCGATCGTGTTTCTAGGGAAAATATCTTATGGACTTTATATCTTCCACGACTTTTGCATTGAGTCAGCGATCTATATTGGCGTACAACAGTTGATGATCAGAAAGCATGTCTTCATTTTTGAATACGGATTGGCTATTCCTGTGACTCTCATGGTCTCGTTTTTGTCGTACCGCTATCTCGAGACTCCATTTCTTAAGTTGAAAGAAAAATTTCAGGTTATCCAGTCCAGACCGGTTTAGAAACGTCTGCGACTTTAGTCGACAATTTGTCTGCTCTGTTACTTTGAGCGTTCTTTGGTAGCCGTTCGCACTATTGTTCTCGGGCAATTGGAAGACAATGTTTCATTATGGTGCGCTAGAGCAGCGCGTCGTTCGGCCTCGCGTTTTTCTGCAGCACGTCGCTCGGCAAGCCTGCGTTCTTACTCGTGGTGGGCGTCAGCATGGTGCTCGGCGGAACGATGCTCAGCAGCGCGCCTGTCGGCTTCGCGGCGCTCCGCGGCGTGGCGCGCAGCTTCACGGCGTTCTGCTGCATGCCTCTCAGCGTCACGATGTTCGAACGCGTGATGTTCAGCCCCGTGGCGCTCGGCTTTTTTGGCTTGGCCCGGAGGAACGTGGCGGCCGTCCCAACCCGTCTTCTTGCCGTGGTCCCAGCCTGGAGGATGGTCTTTTTGTGAGACGTGTCTGTCTCTGTCATGGTCGTGGTCATGATCGTGGTCTTTGGCGAAGGCAGTAGCAGTTAAGCCAAAAGAAATGGCAGCGAAAAGCGCAAAGCGCAGAAGTCTCATTGAATGATTCCCTCCGAACAAGCTTGATGATTTTGAGGCAAGCGGGATCCGGGCGAAAGGTTACCGCAGGACAGCAGCTAAGGGTTAGCTCGAAGCCGCCGCGCAACCGTGTTCGATGGCGTGAGCCACGCGGAACATCGTAGCTTCATCAAAGTGCCTGGTCAGCACTTGGCAGCCGATGGGCAAGCCCTCTTTTGTTTTGCCGCATGGGACGCTGATGCCGGGGATACCGACGAGATCGGCGGTCACGGTGTATAGGTCTGCGAGGTACATGGCGAGCGGATCGTCAGACTTTTCGCCGAGCTTGAATGCGGGCGTGGGAGTGGTGGGCGTGATGATCGCGTCCACCTTTTGGAACGCATTCTCGAAATCGCGGGTGAGCAGGGTGCGGACGCGCTGCGCTTTGAGGTAATAGGCGTCATAGTATCCGGCGCTGAGCGCGTAGGTTCCGAGCATGATGCGCCGCTTCACTTCGGGGCCAAAACCTTCATCCC
>JAICWB010000146.1 GCA_025935035.1 Terriglobales bacterium | reverse complement strand
CTTTCCGCCTTTGATCTGTGTGCCATCGATCACGCCGTAGCTGGAGATCATGGGCCCATCCACGGCTTGTGTGGCGATGATCGATGACTGCGTCTCGTCGAAAGCTTCCACCATTTGCTTAAGGCAGGGCTTCTCTGCGGCTATCACGTCATCTGCCAGGAGAACCGCAAATGGCTCATTGCCTACAAGTTCACGGGCCATCAACACTGCGTGGCCCAGCCCGAGCGCTTGCTTCTGGCGTACGTAGGCCACGTGGATCATGTCAGAGATCTGCCGCACGATGGCCAGCAAGTCGGTCTTGCCTTTTTCCTGCAGCAAGCTCTCGAGTTCATAGCTCTGATCGAAGTGATCTTCGATCGCGGCTTTGCCCCGCCCGGTGACGATGATGATCTGGTCGCATCCAGCGGCGAGCGCCTCTTCCACGCCGTATTGAATGATGGGCTTGTCCACCAGCGGCAACATCTCTTTGGGCATGGACTTGGTTGCGGGCAAGAAGCGCGTGCCAAGGCCGGCTGCCGGAAATACTGCTTTGCGGACTTTCATCTTCGTTTTCATCGTGAGGGCATCCTCGCCGCGAGGGCTGAACGATTTCTCTTATACAGGAATTCGCTGTTCTCGCGTTTACCAGATTGTTGGAACAGCAATGGCTAGGCAATGGGTATTAAATACTCCAGCGGCCATCCGCTTCCATAATCCACTCCTTATGACTATGGTCATAATACAATTCACATACTGACCACGCTCTGCTATTTAGCAGGAAGGGCCAAGTTTTCCGCCACCAACGCCAACCCCAGCAGCACCTGCGACAACTGCGCGATGACCGCTTCTGCGGAAGTGGATTTCAGCACGAACTTTAGTGTTCCCCCTGGCGAGAATTGCGCGCCGCGGTTGGATGCAACGAATTGTGCCAGCTTCGCCGGATCGATCTCGGCGCTTTCAGCGAACTTCACATGCGCGGCGTTCTGCTTGCGGTCGATGCCGGCTACGCCCACGCGCTGGCACAGCATCTTGAGGGCGGAGGCCTCGATCAGGTTACGGACCGGTGCGGGCGGCTCGCCGAAACGGTCGGCAAGTTCCGCGCGGACATCTGCGAGTTGTTGTTCAGTCTCGGCCCCGGCAATGCGTTTGTAAATACGCAGGCGCTGGTTCTCTTCTGTGATGTAGTCATTGGGAATGCGGAGATTGAGCGCCAGATTCAACTGCGTATTCACCTGCGTTGCTTCGGCTTCGCCCTTCAGTTCGCGCACGGTGCGTTCGAGCATGGTGGTGTACATCTCAAATCCGATGGCTTCCACGTGTCCGCTTTGCTCGCCGCCCAGCATGTTGCCCGCGCCACGGAGCTCGAGATCGAGCGCAGCGATCTTGAACCCTGCGCCGAGGTCAGAGAATTCCTTCAACGCAGCGAGGCGGCGTCGCGCGATGGGCGTGAGCTCCTGTTCCGCGGGAATCAGTAAGTATGCGTACGAGCGCCGATTCGAGCGGCCGACACGTCCGCGCAACTGATAAAGCTCTGACAGGCCGTGGCGATCAGCGCGGTTGATGATGATGGTGTTGCAAAGCGGGATATCGAGGCCGTTCTCGATGATGGTAGTGGCGACGAGCACATCCGCTTCGTGCCGCATGAAACTGAGCATTGTCTTCTCAAGCTCGTCTTCACCCATCTGTCCATGCCCCACGATGACGCGTGCTTTGGGGACTAATTCTTTGATCTTTGCCGCGATCTCGTAAATGCTCTCTACGCGGTTGTGAACGAAGTAGGCTTGGCCACCGCGTTCTAGCTCGTGTTCGATCGCGGAGCGGATCAGCTTCTCGTCATAGGCCGCCACCACGGTCTGGATGGCCATGCGGTCGCGCGGTGGCGTCTCGATCACGCTCATGTCGCGCAGCCCGACCAACGACATGTGCAACGTGCGTGGGATCGGGGTAGCGGAGAGCGTGAGAACATCTACTTCCTTTTTCATCTGCTTCAGACGCTCTTTATGGCGGACACCGAAGCGCTGCTCTTCATCCACGATGAGGAGGCCGAGATCGGGAAACTTGATGTCTTTTGAGAGCAGGCGATGCGTGCCGATGAGAATGTCAATCTTGCCCTGCTCGACTTTTTCAAGAATCTCTTTCTGCTGCTTTGGCGAGCGGAAGCGAGAGATCATCTCGATGGTCAGCGGGAAAGCGGCGAAGCGTTGCTTGAACGTTTCAAAGTGCTGGAAGGTCAGCACGGTGGTCGGCGCCAGTACGGCCACTTGCTTGCCGTCATTGACCGCCTTGAAGGCCGCGCGCATGGCTACCTCGGTCTTGCCAAAGCCGACGTCGCCGCAAAGCAGGCGATCCATCGGCGTGGGCGACTCCATGTCCTTCTTGATGGCGGCTACTGATGCCGCTTGGTCGTCTGTCTCATTGTGCTCGAACGCGTCCTCAAACTCGCGCTGAAATTGATTGTCGGGAGCGAAGGCATGCCCTTGCGCCGTTTTGCGCGAGGCGTAGAGTTTGAGCAACTCGTCCGCCATGTCTTGCATGGCTTTTTTCACGCGGGCTTTGGTCTTTGCCCAGGCTGTGCCGCCAAGCTTGCTTAGCGGTGGCGCCGCTCCGCCTTCGGTAGAACGATATTTCTGGATAAGGTCAAGGCGGGTAAGCGGGACGTAGACCTTCGCTGCTTCGGCAAATTCCAGCACCATGAATTCGCCTGTGGAATCACCCTGTGCGATCTCTTTGAGTCCCAGATAGCGAGCGATGCCGTGCTCCACGTGAACCACATAGTCGCCGACGGCGAGATCGCGGAAGTCAGAAAGAAATGCCGACATCACCGACTTCTGCTTTAACGGACGCTTGACTACAACTTCAGAATCCTCAAACAGGTCTTGAGCGCCGAAGAAGACGATACGCGCGTCTGGCAGCGCTACGCCGTGCGGCACCGGAGCTTTCACGATGGTCGTTGCGGTCATGTCGCCGGTGGCAAACGACGGATCATCAAGGAAGGTTTCGCTCGCACCCGCTTGTTGGACGCGCGAACCCAGGCGAAAGTGCACGCCGTATTCGCTGAAGATGTCTGCCAGGCGCTCGACCTCGCCCATGTTGCCGGCGGCAAAGATCACTCGCTGGCCGTCTGCGCTCAGCTTCTTAACTTCTTCCACCATTCCGGGGACGGAACCCTGAAAACGCATGGTCGGCTGCGAGCGCATGTCACTAGTGTCTTCGCCGGCGGTGAGATTCAATTCTTCAAGGTCGGCGCCGGGGAATGTGCCGGTGAGTTGTTGCCAATCTTCTGGCGGCAGAAAAATCTCTTCCGGCTTGACCAGGTTGCCCACGCCGCTGCGTTCGTGCGCACTCTCAACCTTTTCCCACCAGCGGTCGCTTTCTGTCTTGATGGCACTGGGCTCGTTGATCAGCAGCAGCGCGTTCGGCATCAAGTCGAAGAGAGTTTGGTCAGCGCCTGCGATTGCGGCGAAGAATTCCCATCCGGGAAAAACCGTCACGCCACCGGCGGCGACTGCATCAGTCACGTTTTTTTCGGAGCCGCTCATGCGCGAGCCGGAAAGACGAGCATGAATGGCAGTAAGAACAGATTCGTTCACCGGCGTCTCGGAGAGTGGCAGCAGTACGGCTTCATCGACGGGAGTAGAAGAACGTTGCGTCGCGGGATCGAAGCGGCGGATAGATTCAACGTCGTCGCCGAAAAGCTCGATACGCAACGGACGTTCAACTTCCGGAGGATAGACATCGAGGATCCCGCCGCGGAGGGCATATTGTCCGGGCATTTCCACGACGTCGGCGGGCGAATATCCGACGACATTCAGATGTTCGAGCAAACCTTCCGTGTCGAGCGTGTCTGCGCGGCGCACGATGCGCGCCAGATCGGAATAAAATTCTGCCCGATGCAGCCGCATACTCGCAGCTTCGAGAGGAGCGACCACGATCTGCGCTTCGCCGGTGGCAATCTTCCATAAAGCGCTAGCGCGGGATTCCTGGATCTCAGGATGCGGCGACTGATGCTCGAAGGGAAGGACATCATGCGCAGGCAGGCATACGATCGAGTCGGGTCTGACCGCGCCTGTCAGATCGGCGAACGCTTGTACAAGCGGCATTAAATCTTCCGCTGCCCGGTTGTTGGCTACAACAACGATGAGGGGCTTGCCGCCGGCACGATAGAGCAAGGGAATATGCAGGGCTTTTGCGGTGGAAGTGAGTCCGGAGACACTGGTCCGCCCCGCGCGGGTTCTTAGGAGGGTGGCCGCACGCTGAAAAGCTGTGGATTTTTCCGCGTCCGCGAGAATCTCACGGACAAAGGGCAGAACCATGCTCGTTCTATTTTACTGGAAGTACGCGGGGTGCGTTTTAGAGCGCTGAGCAACGCTAAACATCAAACCAGCTACATCCGCAGCCCGATCCAGCCTTCGGCGATCACGATGGAGTTGCCGGGATTCTGCGGATCGTATTTCACGGAAGTGGGTAATCCGATGCGACAGGTGTGCATATCAACCCACTGACGCAACTGGGTCACGTCCTGCGATGCTTCGTAGCTGACGCCGCCGACGTCGTACTGGTAGATCACCAGTTGGGCGGGTTGATCGTTCACTTGCATCTCTTGCGCGTCGAGAACGGTGCCGTCAGTGATGCGTCCGAAGCTGTTGATGCGTTCGCGCCGCATACGTTCTTTTTCTTCAGGAGATCTTTGCGTGGCTTTCATCCACCAAGCAGTTCCGACGGCGGCGATAGTGGCTGCGGCGCCGTAAGCGAAGTAGATGAGGGATTGGCGGTTCATGGACGAATGGCGATAACGGGATTATAGATGCGGCAGCGTCTTAAAAAAATGAGGCGGACCACTTACCGCGGTCCGCCATATTCCGAAAGCACAAAATTATTTCGAGTTGGCTTTCTTCCAGTCGGAGAGGAAGGTTTCCAGGCCCTTGTCGGTCAGAGGGTGTTTGAACATCTGGTCGATAACTTTTGCAGGGATTGTGGCGACGTGAGATCCGGCCATCGCCGCCTGTACCACATGCAGAGGATGCCGGACGGAAGCAGTCAAGATCTCAGTCTTGTAGTCGTAGTTCTCGTAGATGACGACGATCTCTCGAATCAGTTCCATGCCGTCCTGGGCGATATCATCAAGCCGACCGATGAAAGGAGAGCAATAGGTCGCGCCTGCCTTGGCACAAAGCAAAGCTTGCGTGGCGGAGAAGACCAACGTCATGTTCACCTTAATGCCTTCACTGGTGAGCTGTTTGCAAGCTTTGATACCGTCGCGCGTCGTCGGCAACTTGACGACGATATTTTTTGCCCAGGTGGCGTAGTCGCGGCCTTCCTTGAGCATGCCTTCGTAATCAATGGCTACCACCTCGCTGCTCACGGGCCCATTGACTTCTTTGCAGATGGCAATGATGGTCTCTTTGAACGGCTTGCCTTCTTTGGCGATGAGCGAAGGGTTGGTGGTCACGCCGTCCAGGATGCCGAGCGCATTGGCCTCATGGATCTCATTGAAGTTGGCGGTATCGATAAAGAATTTCATAGCTTCATTCTAACCTTTTAATCAAGGGCTTCGTCGTCAAGCGACTGCGCCCTCTCGCTCTGCGTCGGCGAGACAGCCGCCGCGCCGCGCTCACCCTTTCATTTGAAATGTTCTGATACAGAGAGTGTATTCCCATCGGGGTCTTTAAACCACGCGACTTTGGCACCGCCATCTGGCGCGGGCCAAATACCGTCAGGTCCTTGTCCCATGCCGGGGAAGGCAAGGAATTTGACGCCCTTGGCACGCATTTTCTTGACTACAGTCTCGATCTTGGTGACTTGCCATCCGAGGATGGTGAACTGCTGCGGTGTGAATTTTCCCGCTTTAGCGATACGGAGCATGGTACCGTTCGCGTCAAAGACCATGGCGAAACCGTCGTCACTGATGAACTTCAAACCGAGGACGCCGGAGTAAAACGCTTTGGCCTTAGCCGGATCGTTCGTGGGAACGAATGCGATGACGTCATTCTTTCCAAGCATTGAATCCTCCGTGGCGCTACTCCACTGGATTTTTCAGGGTCCCAATGCCGCTTATGCTGATCTCGACGACGTCACCCTTTTTGAGTGGCGAGACGCCGGCGGGCGTGCCGGTGAGGATCAAGTCGCCCGCTTCAAGGGTGATGCCTTCGGTGATGAATTCAAGGATGCGCTCCAACTTGAAGATGAAGTCGCGTGTGTTGCCATGTTGTTTATGTTCGCCATTCAGACGCGTGGTGAGCTCGACGCCGGCCTCTGAGCCGGGCGTGATCTCATCGGAGACGATAGGCCCGACGGGACAGAAAGTATCGAAGCCTTTGGCGCGCGCCCACTGGCTGTCAGACTTTTGCAGGTCGCGGGCGGAGACGTCATTCGCGCAAGTGTATCCGCGAATGTATTGGCTGATGCCTTCGCTCGCATTGAAGCGTTTGCAGCGTTTGCTGACCACGACGGCGAGCTCGCCTTCGTAATCCACGCGCTTGGTCAGAGACGCAGGCGGCAACTGGATGGCATCCCCTGGTCCGATGATGGAAGACGGCGGCTTGTAGAAGATGAGGGGCTCTTTAGGCACTTCATTGCCCATCTCGGCGGCGTGGTCGCGATAGTTGCGTCCCACGCAAATGATCTTGGACGGCGTGACAGGCGGCAACAATCGCGCCTGCGACAAAGCCAATGGGTGAAACCCGGCGCGGTCGGCGGCGCGCTTGGTGGGCGAATCATTCTCCGGCCACGGTGGAAGCAGTTCCACGATGACGTCTGCGCCATCGCGCGATTCCAGCCGGCCATATTGGACGCCGACTGCGGTTTGAAAACGGCAATACCTCATAGGCCTTGTCTTACTCCGGTACTTTCTCGTTCGCGGGCTCGGATCTTGCGCTCTCGTTGCCGTGCGCGTCCACGGCCGTCACTCTATAAACGTACGTCTTACCCGGGGCCACGTCGTTGTCACG
>JAICWB010000220.1 GCA_025935035.1 Terriglobales bacterium | reverse complement strand
GCGCGGCCCATCAGCCCGGAAGAAGCTCCGCGGCTGCATGGCATTGTGGAAGAGCTGGCGGCGCGGGCGAATATTCCTAAGCCGCGTGTGTACGTGATCCCGCAGGCGCAGCCGAATGCGTTTGCTACGGGACGAAATCCGCAGCACAGCGCTGTTGCGGTGACGCAAGGCATTATGCAGTTGTTGGACGAGCGCGAGCTGCGCGGCGTGCTGGCGCATGAGTTAGGCCATGTGCTGAACCGTGACATCCTTATCACTTCGGTGGCGGCGACCATTGCCTCTGCGGTTTCATTCGTGGGCTATGCTGTGCGGTGGGGAGCGGTATTCGCAGGCGGTCGTGATGACGACGAAGGCGGAGGTTTGGGTACGCTGGCCGCTGCGATCCTGGCTCCGATCGGGGCGACGCTGATCCAACTGGCGATATCGCGCTCGCGAGAATTCGAGGCGGATGCTACCGGAGCGCGGTTGTGTGCTGATCCGGAGTCGCTGGCGCGGGCGCTGGAGAAACTGGAACGTGACGCGAAGGTGATTCCTGCGAATGTGGCTCCGGCCACGGCTAGTATGTATATCGTGAATCCGTTTGCGGGAGTCCGCGGCATCGCCAATTGGTTCTCGACACATCCGCCGATGGAAGAGCGGATCGCGAGATTGCGCGGCATGATGGTGTCGGGAACCGGTTTCTAGTTTCTCGTTTCGCGAAAAAACAAGGCCAAAAGCTTTCAACGCTAAGGCCGCAGAGGTCGCTAAGGACACAGTTCTTTGGCGGGACATTCATTTGGCTGCTCGACCAAACGTGGGCGGGAGCAGCTTTTATTTTAGCTTCGGTCTATGCACCTATCCTCTTGGAACTACCTTGTCCTTTCCTTCGTAACCTTCCCTGCAGAGCGCAGTAAATAAGGTGACACCGGCTCGTCCCAGCAAAGCGGAATGGCGCGAAAATTCCCGCTAACTGTATGGAAGAGCCCAAGTCAAAACCGCTATCGGCCGTGGGGCCTCGGCGGCGGGGGAGTTCCATATGCGTATCCTCTTTGACATTATTGGGCAGACTTTTCGCACTCTTTGGGCGCACAAACTGCGCTCGTTCCTGACCATGTTTGGTATCGCTTGGGGCGTGGGTTCCCTACTGCTTTTAGTGGGGCTGGGCGAAGGCTTCCGTTCGGGCAATCAGAAACAATTGAACACGATGGGCGAGAACATCGTGTGGGTGAACGGCGGATTCGTGGTGCCCGTGGAAGGCAGCCATCAGGGGACGCGGCAATACTGGGTGAATTACCAAGACGTGGAAGACATCCGGCACGAGGCGACGAAGGTGGGTTGGGTAAGTCCGCTCATTGACCGTGAAAACGTGAAGGTGCAGAGTCAGTATCAGAGCGCCGGGGGATCTGTGGTGGGCGTGGAACCGGTGTTCAGCAAGATCCGCTGGCTGCCGATGAGCGGTGGCCGCTGGCTGAATGATGCGGACAATTCGCAAAAACGGCGCGTGGCGGTGGTGGGTTGGGAGATGCGTAAGAACCTTTTCCCCGGGCGTCCGGCGCTGGGTGAGTACGTGACGCTGAACGGCACGCGGTTCTTGATCGTGGGATATCTGGACACCGTGGGCGCGGATGAGAACAACGCCACCAATCAAAGGCTCTACATTCCTTACACAACGATGGCCGAATTGTTTCCCGTGAACACGAACTTCATGCGGAACAATGAAGCGCAGGAAGCACCGAAGGGTGTTCTCACCTTCATTAACTACAAGCCGATCAATCGGGAATCTCACGCCGAAGCTGTGATGCAGGTGAAACACATCATCTCGCGCAACCACAACTTTGACGGCTCAGTGGCAGACAACTATGAGATATGGGACACGGCGCAGAACGCCGAGAGCGTTGGCAAGATCTTTACGGCGATGAACATGTTCCTGGGCAGCGTGGGCGTGGTGACGCTGGTGCTGGGCGCGATCGGCGTGATCAACATCATGCTGGTGGCGGTGAGTGAGCGCACAAAAGAGATCGGCTTGCGCAAAGCTTTGGGTGCAACCAACGCGAACGTGATGGCGCAGTTCTTTCTTGAAGGAGCATTTCTCACGCTGGCGAGCGGTGGATTGGGCATCGCCGCGGCTGCGGGATTGATGAGATTGCTGAAATTCGTTCCTGCACCGCCGGGATTCGATACGCCGCAGATCGTGCCATGGTCCATTGCAATGGCGATTGGCACACTTTCATTCGCGGGAACGGTGGCGGGGCTTTATCCCGCGAGACAAGCGGCCTTGCTTACGCCGGTGGAAGCGCTGAGGAAGGAGTAGACGCGATGTCGATATTCCAAGACCAAAGCATGAAAGACATTCTTCAGCAGGCTTACGAATCGCTGAAGTTCAACCGCAGCCGTACCGCGCTCACTATGCTGGGCATGGCTTGGGGCATCGCCACGGTGGTGCTGCTGCTGGCTTACGGCGACGGATTTGATCGCGCCATCCATTCGATCTTTGCGACTTTTGGATCTAAAAACATTCAGGTGTATGGCGGCAGAACTTCTATGCAAGCGGGCGGCGCGAAGGCCGGGCAACAAGTGCGCCTGGAGTTGGACGACGTGGACCGGATCAATGCGAACGTTCCTCTAGCGCGCATGGTGATGCCGACTTGCGGTACGGGCATGACCATTCAGCATAATGGCCGGCAAATCTCCACCTACACCGTTGGCAGCTATCCAACATTCCAAAAAGTGCGCGATATTGAGATCGCTGAGGGTCATTTCTACACCGCGGATGATCTGAACCAGCATGCGCGTGTGGCGGTCATCGGCTCAGAGACGAAGACGAAACTTTTCAGTGGAACTTATGCACTGGGCGACACCATCCGCGTGAATGGCACGAGCTTTACGGTGATAGGCGTAGCGGCGCCGATGATGCAGGAAGACCAGAGCGACATCAACCGCATCGTTTACATTCCTTACACCGCCATGGGCGACATGAAGGATTGCCAGTATCCCAACAGTATTCTCATGACGTTTGAAGGCGACCAGAACAAGACCATCGAGAAGCAGATCCGAAGTACGCTGGCGACTGTGCATGGCTTTAACGCGGCGGACCGGCGCGCCGTGTATGTGTTCAACAAGATGGACCAGGTGAAAGTGTTTGAAAACATCACACTGGGACTGCAGGTGCTGCTTTCATTTATCGGCGCGTTGACGCTGGGAATCGGCGGCGTGGGATTGATGAACATCATGCTGGTGTCAGTGACGCAACGCACGCGCGAGATCGGCGTAGAGAAAGCTTTGGGCGCGTGCAAGAAACATATTCTTGTGCAGTTCATGGCAGAGGCGCTGGCTATCACTTTCACCGGCGGAATCCTAGGCATGGTGCTGGCTTATGCGGTGTCGTTCGGCGCGGGGCGCATTACGCTGTATTCCGCGCTTGCTAAGAATGCGGCGTCCGGCGATATCCAGTTGTTGATATCTCCGCAGACGGTGGCGATATCAACGTTCATCCTGGTGCTGGTGGGACTGGTGAGTGGAATGTTGCCGGCTTTGCGCGCGGCCAACCTGGATCCGATCGAGGCTTTGAGGTACGAGTAAGAGCCGTTTCCCGTTGTAGGTTTCCCGTTTCCTGAATCGCCGCGACAATTTGTCGCGACGATTTTGTTTTGTGACCACGAAAAGCAAAACCCACCACAAAGGTTCAAAGACACAAACAAAAGCTTTAGGGCTTACGACGCCTGGGCGCATTTAGAATGCTTGGCTATGGCGACACTTTATGCCGGGACTTCGGGATGGTCTTATTCCACGTGGAAGCCGGATTTTTATCCGCAGAAGCTGGCGGCTGCGAAGTTTCTGCAGCACTATGCGTCGCGGTTGAACACTGTGGAGGTGAATTACACCTTCCGGCATTTTGCTTCTGAGAAGACACAGAACAACTGGGTCACGACCGTGCCGGAGGGATTCAAGTTTTCACTGAAGGCCAATCAAGGCATCACTCATATCAAGCGGCTGAAAGATGCGGCGGATACGGCGAACAGCTTTTTGAATTCACTGCAGCCGATTTCGCAGGCTGGGAAGCTGGGGTTTGTGTTGTTCCAGTTGCCGCCCTTCTTGAAGGCGGATGTGGGACTGTTGAAAGACTTCTTGGCGGGCTTGCCGCAGGGGAAGTTAGCTTTCGAGTTTCGGCACGCGTCGTGGTTCACGGATGAAGTTTTCGGTGTGCTAAGAGATAAGGGTGTGACATTGTGCGTGGCTGAGAGTGAGAAATTGGAAACTCCGGATGTGGCTACCAGCGGATGTGTGTATTACCGCTTACGCAAACCCAATTACGAAGCGGCGGAGCAGAAAGAGATCTGTGGCCGGATCGAGAAACATTTAGGCGCGGAACGGGATGTGTTTGTCTATTACAAGCATGAGGACACGCCCGAGGGCGCGCTGAATGCTGAACGACTGTTGGCAGGGTTCAGTAGTCAGTAGTCAGTAGTCAGTAGTCATTCGTGAGGGCAGTCACTTCCTGTGGGAATGTGGCGTGTGGCGGCAGGATGCCGCCCCCCCAACCCCCCTGGGTACGGGGGGTTGGTGCGCCTGCAGGCCCCCACGACAGCCGGCGGGACGCCGGCGTAACTCTGGCGTTACTTTTTTTCCTGCCACCATCTTTTCGATCATTCCGATCGCGTCTTCCAATCTCTGCTTCAGTGTCAGCACTGGCGCGAAGAGGTCGCCTAATCTCGCGAAGCGGTCGGGGGCGTTGCGAATGTCGAATTGCTGCGGTGACAGTCCGCGAATGACTTCGCTCCAGCGCAGCGGCGTGGAGACGGGCGCGCCGGGGTAGGCGCGCGGAACGTACGGAGCGGAGATGGTCGAGCCTTCGCGCACTTGCATGTAGTCGTAATAGACTTTGCCCTTTTCGCGCTTAGCGACGGTGCGAGGTGTGGTGAAAAGGTCGGGGCGTTCGCCGGCAACCATGCGTGCGATGATCTCGGCAAAGCTGCGTACTTGTTCGTAAGTGTAGACGGGCTCGAGTGGGACGTAGAGGTGCATGCCGTCGCCGCCGGT
>JAICWB010000316.1 GCA_025935035.1 Terriglobales bacterium | reverse complement strand
GGCCATCGCCGCATCCACATGCAACCAAAGGTTATGCTTTTTGCAGATAGCGCCGATCTCAGGCAGCGGATCGATGGCCAATGCCGAAGTCGTCCCTACCGTGGCGCAAACAAAAAACGGCAGATGGCCTGCGGCCTTATCTGTCTCAATGGCCTGTTCCAACAGCTCGGGACGCATGCGAAATGCATCGTCAACTTCAATTGCCCTTAAGTTCTTGCTGCCCACGCCTGCAACCTTGACGTCCTTCTCTATCGACGAATGCGCATGAGCAGATGTGTACGCAGTCAGCGCTTGCCGACAACCATCTTCGTTCGACTTGAAATTCGTGGCCCGTTCGCGTGCCGTCAATATCGCAACCAGCGAAGCGCTCGATGCCGAATCCTGAATGACCCCGCCGCCGGTTGAGGACGATCGGAATTGCGAGGGCAACTCCTGCATCTCGGCAAGCCAGTCCATCATCACGGTTTCGAGTTCGGTGCAAGCAGGGCTCGTCTCCCACAGCATGCCTTGCACACCGAATGCGGATGAAAGCATGTCACCCAGTAGTGACGGTTCGCTCGCGTTCGCAGGAAAGTACGCATAGAAATCTGGCGACTGCCAGTGCGTAACGCCAGCCATGAGTATTTCGTCCACATCCCGCAGCACTCGCTGGAAACTCTCTCCGTGCTCAGGCGCGCGCTTTGGCAGCTTTCGCGCAATCTCGCCGGGCGAAACCTGCGACTTCACCGGATACTGGGCAACACCTGCGCGATAATCCGCGATCCAATCAGTCAGCTGTTTCGCCGCCCGGCGAAATTCGTCGGGCGTCATATGGAATTGTTTTTTTTGCGAGGAAGGCTGCATGACTACAACTTCGGCAGGACGATTCCTCTCTGCCCCTGATACTTGCCCTTCTTGTCCGCATAGCTGGTCTCGCACGGCTCATCCGACTGGAAGAAGAGTATCTGGCAAAGGCCCTCGTTGGCATAGATCCTCGCCGGCAATGGGGTAGAGTTCGATATCTCCAGGGTCACGAAACCTTCCCACTCCGGCTCGAACGGCGTCACGTTCACCAATATCCCGCACCGCGCGTAAGTTGATTTACCCACGCAGATGGTCAACACGTCGCGCGGGATTTTGAAGTATTCCACTGACCGCGCCAGTGCGAACGAGTTCGGCGGCACAATGCAGCAATCCGTCTGAACTGAAACAAATGATTTTTCGTCAAAGCGCTTCGGATCAACGATGCTGGAATTCACGTTGGTGAATATCTTGAACTCATCCGCCACGCGCAGGTCGTATCCGTAAGACGACAGGCCGTAAGAGATCACGCCTTCGCGCACCTGTTTTTCGTTGAAGGGGCTGATCATGTCATGCTCCAGCGCCATTCTGCGGATCCAGCGGTCGCTCTTAATCGCCATTTTGTCCTTTCATTGCTGCGGGCGGGGTAGGTGAACATCCATATTAAAGGCCGCGAACTTAGATTGACAATGCCGCCAACACTCTTTATTATCCGCACTTTACGGGGCATGTCTTGGGCCAGACCTGTTACTATGGTTGCTGCATCAGCTTGGGTTCGGGAGTGATTCTGTGATCAAACTGGACATCATCAACGAAGTGGTGGGCAAGACTGGGATCACGAAGTCTAAGGCGGAAGCTGCCGTTGAAACAGTGTTTGAAAGCATGAAAAAGGCCCTCGCCGCAGGCGACCGCATCGAATTGCGCGGCTTCGGCGTGTTCAACGTGCGCCCCCGTAAGACCGGGATCGGACGCAATCCCCGCACAGGCGCTGAGGTTAATATCCCTCCCGGCAAGGCAGTACGCTTTAAGCCCGGCAAAGAACTGCAGTCCATCGATTAGCGCGCCTTCCAACTCAACCTTACCGATATGAGTATTCCTGCGTCCGGTTTGCCAAACCCCTATGGGACGCAGCCTATGTACGCCATTCGCCCCCCGGTTCGACCCTACTGGCTCCATATCCTGCTTTTTTTGCTGACTGTGCTGACCACTCTGATCGTCGGCGCGCGGCTGCAAGAGAACTTCCTCGCCGGCGATACCCTCTTTCTCGCCGACAACTACTTCTTCCCTATCACCATGCTCTGGCGAAACCCGCGCGGACTACTCGACGGCATTCCTTTCGCAGCAACACTTCTCGGCATTCTCATGGCCCATGAGATGGGACACTTCGTATGGAGCGTTAAACACCGCGTCTATGCCACGCTCCCGTTCTTCCTGCCCTTCCCTTCGCCTATCGGGACCTTCGGCGCCTTCATCAAGATCCAGTCGCCGTTCCGCTCGCGGGCTGCGCTGCTCGATATCGGTATCGCCGGCCCTATCGCAGGATTCATCGTCGCTGTACCGCTTTCGATTGTCGGTTTAATACTTTCGCAACCCGCCGGACCAAACTTTGACTCCACTTCGCAGATCGGCACGCCCCTCATCTTCGACCTACTCCATGAAGCGCTGAAAGTTCTTAACATTGGTCATGCGAGCCAAGCTTCGTTGCACTTCACTTCATTTCATCCCGTAGCGCTGGCCGCGTGGGTAGGCATGCTCGCTACCGCTCTCAACCTGCTGCCCGGCGGACAACTCGACGGCGGCCACATTCTGTTTTCGGTGAGTCCGGTCGCGCACAAAAACATGACTTGGGCGGCGCTCATTGTTCTCGTCCCACTCACGCTCTTCTTGTGGTCAGGATGGTTGATCTGGATCTTCGCGCTCTTCTTCACGCGAAGGCATCCCTCAGTTCCAGCGTGGCCCGACCTCGACGTTCCCCGGCGCCGGCTTCTCATCGTCGCTGCAGTCATCCTGCTGCTCACCTTCATGCCCACACCTATTCCCGGAGGCGGTCTGTGGGACTCTTTAAAGGGCCTTCACTTATAGCAGCGACTGCGCGTCCATATCCACGATCACATTCGTGCGCGGTATCTCGCGCTCAACCGCATTCTTCAACATTGCGCGCAAAGTGGCATTAAGCCT
>JAICWB010000251.1 GCA_025935035.1 Terriglobales bacterium | reverse complement strand
GAGAAGGTGCCGCTGTCAGCATTGCTGACAAATATCTCGCCACCATCGGGCTTCAACGCCAGATCGACGGGACTTCTACCCACGCTCAGCAATGCGAGCAATCGGTCTTCGTCCTGCTTTGCCTCTGGTTTCTTCAATTGGACGGCAGCAACCTGTGCGCTTCCGCTGCAGGCTATGAACGCTTTCGCTGAATCAGGCAGTACACTTATGGAATCAGGCTGGGCGCAGTCGGGAATGGAGATCTTGCTTCGCACTTGTGCCTGTGCCGTATCCACCACTGCGACCGCATTCTCGCCCCGCAATGAGATCACGACGGAGTTGCCATCGGGCGAGACTGCAACTTTGCCGGGGCTGATGCCCACAGAGACGGTGCTCAGCACTTTGCGGGCGTCAGTATCGATCACCGAAACATTGTTTGACCCGGAATTGGCAACATAGGCACGTCTGCCATCAGCTGAAACGCTGATTGAGACAGGGGCGCGATGTACGCCGATGGTTGAAACTACGACGTTCTTTTCCGCGTCAATCACACTGACGTTGTTCGACTCGGTATTGGCGGCATAAATCTCGTTCTTCTTCGGATTCGCCGCGAGCGCGCTAGGCGCGCTTCCTACGGGGATGGTCTTGATGACGTTGAAGGCGAAGACGTCGATGACGCTCACAGTGTTCGCGCCGCGATTCGCGACGTACACGTTCTCGTGATACGCGAACTTTTGCTCATCGAGCGATTGCTGTTTGCAGCCGCCAAGCCACGCAAACAGCAGGGCAAAAAGAAAAACGGCCATGATGCCCATGGCCGCCTTTTTTAGTCCTGGTCTCAAACGATTGTCTTTAGCGAGCAGCGGCTGTTTCGCGTTCAGCAGCCTTCGCTGGCAGCGGCTTCGCCACTTTGCGTTTTAAGATGGTCGCGATCTGCCGTATCTCTGACATAAGCACATCCAGTTGGTCAGGATAAATAGACTGGTTACCGTCTGAGAGCGCTTTATCCGGATCGTGGTGAACTTCGATGATCAAACCATCCGCTCCTGCCGCGACCGCCGCACGTGCCATCGGCGTAACTTTGTTGCGCTTACCGGTGCCATGGCTAGGATCCACAAGGATTGGAAGATGGCTGAGGCGCTGCACCGCCGGGATGATGCTTAAATCCAACGTGTTGCGGGTGTGGTCAGCAAATGTGCGCACGCCGCGCTCACAAAGTATGACGTTGTAATTGCCCTCGCTCATGATGTACTCAGCCGCCATCAAGAACTCCTCGAGGGTTGCCGACATACCCCGTTTAAGCAAAACGGGTTTCTTCGATCGGCCGGCGCGCTTGAGTAAGGAAAAATTCTGCATGTTGCGCGCGCCGATCTGGATCACATCCGCATATTGTTCCACGTGGAACAATGACTCGCTATCCACCGCCTCGGTGACAATCCGCAAACCGAACCGGTCGCGGACCTCAGCCATGATCTTCAGCCCATCCACGCCCATGCCTTGGAAACTGTACGGAGATGTGCGCGGCTTGTATGCGCCCCCGCGGAAGAACTTTGCTCCCGAGCGCGCCACGCGCTCGCCGATCGCAAGTGCCTGTTCGCGGCTCTCGATTCCGCACGGGCCGGCGATGACGCCAAGTTCCGGGCCACCGATGCTGGCTTCTTCGCAGTTGCCCTGTCGCGGGAACGTGATGACGCTGTTGTCTTCCTTAACGTCACGGCTCACTAGTTTATAAGGCTTGCTGACGTGGATGACTTCGCCGACGCCCGGCATCTCTTCGATAGTGCCGGGTTCAACCGTGCCAGTGTTGCCGGTAATGCCGATGGCGGTGCGCTGCGCACCCGGCATGGGATGGGCTTTGTAGCCTAGTTTCTCGACCTTTTCACAGACGGCACGCACCTGTTCAGGCGTGGCGTGGGCCTTCATTACTACTAACATCTGAGATCTCCGTATGACTGCGGTAGCCCTAGTCTAACCGCTGAGGGGAGCGGGCGCAAACAGCCCTTTTACCTACGTACGGCGATGGCCTGCACCTCGAAACGCGATCCAAACAGCAGGCTTCCGGCCCCGATGAAAGCGCGCGCGGGGAAGTCTTTCTTGAAATAGCTGCGATAAACGCCGTTGAACTTCTGATATTGAGAAAGGTCAGTGCAATAGACGGTGACAGATACCAAATCGTCGGTGGTCATGTTGGCTTGCTTGAGAACGTCGTTTACACCGTCGAGAACGGCATGAGCTTCAGCTTCTACGTCGGCTGGCGGTTTGCCGCTCTTGGGATCAAGGCCGAGCGTTCCTGAAATGTAGAGCGTATTGCCGACGAGCACGCCGTGGCTGAAGGGGACCGTGGTGAGGTTTCCGGGGACTGCCAGTTTGATGAAGCGGCGGTCTTGTTTTGTGCGCTCTTGTGCGTGCGCCCAAAGGGCGATGGAAGTGACGGCAATGAGAGTGAAGATGAAGAGGCGTGGTTTCATTTTGAGTTCTCCTTGAAGAGCTTTCACATGAAGGGCACGAAGGTATCACGAAGGGACAAGTCGTGCACGCATCGCGCGGGTCGCTGGGCTGATTTGAAGTTGTTAGAATCGCGTTATGCCGCGAGCTGTGAATCCAAAAGCATTGAGTGCACGCGATGTGACGGGGGAGTTCGATGTTCTCAAGCAGCCCATGCCGCCGCTGCCGATCACTTACACGCGGGCGCGCATTGGCATCCATTGTTCGACCGCTGGTGGAGTTGAGAAAGCTGTTGAGCGGGCGTATCGGCTGGGCTGCAACGCCATGCAGATCTTCTCCAGCAGTCCGAGGATGTGGCGGGCCTCGTCGCCGGCGATATCGCAGTGTGTCGAGTTCTGCCGGTTGGCGCATCAATACGATGTTGACCCTGTCGTGATCCATACCAGTTACTTGGTGAACATGTGCAGCAAGACGCCGGAGTTTCTGGAGAAGTCTGTTGCGGCGTTTCGTGGGGAAGTTCAGCGAGCACTGGCGCTGAGTGCCAAGTATCTGGTGCTGCATCCGGGATCGTTTTCTGGCGGAACGCGCGAAGAAGGATTGCAATGTGCGGTGGATTCGATCGAGCGCGCGGTGGATGGCATCGACCTCGCGGGTAAAAACTTCAAGATATTGATTGAGAACACCGCGGGGGCGGAGTATTCGCTGGGTGGAAGTTTTGAGCAAGTGGCGGAGTTGCTGCGTCGGCTGCGGAAGGTGGTGCCGGTGGCCGCGTGCATTGATACCTGCCACACGCATGTTGCCGGATATGACGTAGTGAGTGCTGCGGGGTTCGAAGACACCATGCAGCAGATCGAGAAGACCATCAATCTGGAGAATGTTCCGGTGTGGCATTGCAATGACGCGAAAGCGGCGCGCGGATCGAAGCTGGACCGGCATGCGAACATCGGGCAGGGAACGATTGGAATCGAGACCTTCCGTCGGCTGATCAATGATCCGCGTACGAAGGATGCGACGTTCATTGCAGAGACACCGGTGGATGTGCCCGGTGACGATCGGATGAATGTGGAAGCGTTGAAGGGCGTAGTGGCGTGATTCCACTTTGGCGCATTGCAATTTATGCGGGGAATGCCGCACCTGTCCTACTAGGGCTCTTCATGGTGTATTCCGCCTGCTTTAGACGATCATGGGGAAAGGGCAAGCGACACCCTGTGACCTGGCAGATGCGGGCATTTGCTGGAGGATTTGGGCTTTTCTTTGTAATCGCGGGCGGAAGACTGCTGGCAAAGATGGCTGGACTGATTCGCTGAACAAAGCGTCGTCCACAGTTTTCAAATCTTTTCTTTTACGAAATAATCAAATATTCAACCTAATACGCCAGACATGTCTGACTCTGTGATCAATCCGAAGCAGCAGGACGCAGCCGAGCCGCGCGTTGACGCGCGTTACAACCCGCAGCCGATCGAGGAAAAGTGGTCGGCGAAGTGGGAGAGCGATGCTGCGTTGTATGCGGCTGAGCCTACGCCTTCCAGTAAGAAAAAGTATTACGTTCTGGAGATGTTGCCGTATCCCTCAGGCGCATTGCACATGGGGCACGTGCGCAATTACGCCATTGGCGATGCGCTTGCGCGCTACATGTGGATGCGCGGGTACAACGTGCTTCATCCCATGGGGTGGGACGCGTTCGGTTTGCCGGCGGAGAACGCTGCATTGCAGAACAACACTCCGCCGCGCGAGTGGACGCTCAAGAACATTGCCGCGATGAAGCGGCAGATGAAGCGGTTGGGCTTTTCTTACGACTGGTCCACTGAGACGACCACCTGTTTGCCTGAGTATTACCGCTGGAACCAGTGGTTCTTCTTGAAGATGTACGAGCGT
>JAICWB010000100.1 GCA_025935035.1 Terriglobales bacterium | reverse complement strand
CAATCCGGAAGGCGCCACCGCGCGCGGGCTATGGTCTGATGTGAAGTTCTTGGAGAAGACCGGCACACCGGAATTCAACAAAGACCTGCAGCACACGCAATTTGCTGACTTCCACAGCCATGGCTGGATATTCCGTGCCGTCTATAAGCATGACCGCAAGGGCAACTTGCTTGACGCCAACGGCAAGATCGTCTCGTTCGCTGATCCAGACAAGTTCGCCAAGGCCGTTCACCTGAAAGACATTCACCTCGAAAAAGGCATGCAGTGCGTGGATTGCCACTTTGAACAGGACTCGCATGGCAATGGCAAGCTCTACGGCGAGACGCGCAATGCCGTTGAGATCACATGCATCGACTGTCATGGCAGCATCAACGCCTATGCAAACCTTACGACGACTGGCCCGGCCGCGTCGGCGGGCGGCACGCATCTGAATGCGCTGCGAACAAGCTGGAAGCAGTCGCGGTTCTACTGGCGGGACAATAAGCTGTTCCAGCGCTCGGTGATGGAGCAAGGCAAAGAGTGGGAAGTGGTACAGGTGAAAGACACCATCACTCCCGGCAACATTCACTACAACGAAAAGTCACGGCTGGCGAAGACCATCCAGAAAGATGGCTTCATCTGGGGCAATTCGCGCGACATGGAAAAACTGGCGCACGGCGACTCGCGAATGACCTGCCAGGCCTGCCATACATCGTGGGCGCCGAATTGTTTTGGTTGCCACTTGGAGATGACCGCGAACCAGAAGATGCCTGCGCTGCACAATGAAGGACAGATGTCCCGCAATTGGACCTCGTACAACTTCCAAGTGCTGCGTGACGATTCCTACATGCTGGGCATTGACGGCACGGTGACCGGCAACAAGATATCTCCCATACGCTCGGCGTGCGCCATCATAGTCAGCTCGCAGAACGCGAACCGCGACTGGCTTTATTTCGGCCAGCAGACGGTGTCGTCAGAAGGTTTCAGCGGACAATCCTTCAGCCCCTTCGTTCCGCACACGGTTCGTGCCACAGAGACCAAGCAATGCACCGATTGTCATGTATCCGCGGCTAAAGACAACAACGCCTGGATGGCACAACTCCTGTTGCAGGGCACCAACTTCCTCAACTACATGGGCCAATATATATACGTTGCTAAAGGCAACGAAGGATTTGAAGCGGTCCCCTTCCAGGAAAAAGATGAGCCGCAAACAGTCATTGGCAGCGACTTCCATCGGGTGGCTTACCCGGAACGCTACAAGAAGTTCATAGCGCGCGGTTCGGAATTAAAGACCGGCTACGAACATGTCGGAAAAGAAGTACTCGATCTGCAGATGCGCGGTGAGTATCTCTATGCTGCGATGGGTGCCGGCGGCCTCCGCATCTTTGACATTGCCAACATCGACAACAAAGATTTTTCTGAACGCATGACGACAGCGCCCGTCTCGCCGCTCGGCCAGCGTTTGTATGTGAAAACAAAGTTTGCCGCCGACGTCGCCAGCCCAACGACTCTCGCGGTTGATCCAACGCGCGAGCGTTTCCCTGAGAATGAAGAGCAGCCTATCCACGCTATCTATGCCTACCTTTATGTCGCGGATAAATACGAGGGCCTGGTGGTCATCGGCAATACTGGAAAAGCCAAGACCCCGGGCGTCGCCACGCTTCTCGATGGCGAGCCACGAAATAATTTTATTCACCGCGCACTGGCGTTTAATCCCAACGGCGCGTTGAATGGCGCGCACCGTATCGTCATCGCTGGAACTTATGCCTATATTCTGTGCGATGCCGGATTGCAGGTCGTAAGCCTCGATGATCCCCTGCATCCCAAGATCACGGCAACGATTCCTGCGGCTTCGTTGCCCGATGCGCGGGGCGTCGCTGTGCAATTCCGTTATGCATTCGTCGTGGATCGCGAAGGCCTCAAAGTTCTCGACGTGACCGATCTCGCGCATCCTGCTCTCGTACAAGGGGCGAATGTTTCTGTCGATGACGCGCGCAACATTTATGTCTCGCGCACTTATGCATTCATCGCAGGCGGCAAGCAAGGCATTGTGATCCTAGATGTGGAGAAGCCCGAGCATCCGAAGCTTGACCAGATCTTCAACGCGAACGGCGCGCTGAATGACACGCGAGACATCAAGATCGGCATGGTCAGCGCCAGTCAGTATGCCTTCGTCGCGGACGGCAAGAACGGCATGCGCGTGATCCAGGTCTTTTCGCCAGGTGACAATCCTGAATTCTACGGATTCAGCCCACGGCCAACACCGAAGCTGATCGCAACTTATCGGGGCAAAGGCGAAGCCCTGGCGATTTCCAAGGGCATCGATCGTGACCGCGCAGTGGATGAGAGCGGCAACCAACTGGCTGTCTTCGGACGCCGCGGCGCCCGGCCTTTCACCTTGAAAGAGATGCAGAAGATGTATCTGCGCGAAGGGAAACTCTTCACGGTGACGGATACGCCGCCCGGCCCGCCGCAATAGACCTATCCTTTAGTCAGCTTGCCCGGTGATCTGAGGGATGGTGTACACGGGCTTAAATGGCTTGCGTTGCTGCCAATCATGGTATTGATGGCAAAGGAAGCATCCGCTTTCCGCGGAGGCATCGCGCGCGCCACTATGGCAACTGCGGCAGGAATCAATCCCCGGTATAAGCACATCTGACGTGCGGGTGCTGGTGAGCGCGGCGCTATGGCAGGAATCACACCGTACCGCCGCATGGGCGCTATGGTCAAAATAAGAGTGGCTGAACCAGCGCGATGGCATGGAAGCGGGTTGAATCTTTGGTAGCCCAAGTTGCGCCTCTTGCGCATCCGGCGACACAGTCTCCGCGTGGCACTGCTTGCAGGTTTTGCCCCATAGCAGCGTCTCGTCGGCGGCGATGTTCGTCTTCAGCCATTCGTCAGGACTTTTCACCTCCAGGGCTACCTGCTGCATACCCGGAATGCGCCGTGTAGCAACCTCAGTCTGGCGCCACGCCGAAGGATTCGTCTTCAGATACGCCGCGAGCGAAGCGCGCACGAACTGGTCCACGACGGAAGGCTTGTCATGCGGCGCAGAATCTGTAGTGCGCGTGTCGAACGGCAGCGAATGACAGGCGATGCAATGCTTGTCGTATGAGATAGCGCCCATCAAAGCTTCACGCGAGTCACGCATCGGGCCCAGCGGTGCATCAGTGGCAGAAACGTGCTGCCATTTGGGCGAGCCGAAACGCCACGGCCCCTGCTCCTCGCCCGCGGGCCGGTGGCAGTCCGCGCATTCGAGGTCCACGTTACGGGTGCCGGAGCCAGGAGGTCCCAGCAGTCCTGCCTTCATATGCACCGCGTGATCGAATGCGATGGTCGTAGGATCAGGCTTCTTCAACGCAGAAAATTCCGGGTGCTGTTTACCGAAACTCAAAACCGCATTTTGTATATGCGGCGAACCATGCGTCGTTTTTAGATCGGAATGGCACTGCGTGCAATTCTGGTCCGCCGTGCGCGCCAGTTGCACTGAACCCACGTGCTCCGTGTGGCAGGAACCGCAGGTGGGAGTGAACGCGGCGAGATCAGCATGGTGCGCCGGCGCTTGATGACAGGTAAGGCAAGCCTGGTCTTGCGCGTGTTTGCGGAATCCGCCAACACGCAACGAGCCCACAAAATTCGCATGACAGCTGCTGCATTGCTTGGCAAGCACAGCGTGCGCGCGCGACATCTTGCCGCTACTGTAAGGAGTGCTATTGCCGCGCAGGCCCTGCACCCCTAGCCAGGTAAGGAACAGCACGGGTATGCATGCCGCTAGTATGGCGAGCCACCGTTTGCGACGGGTCCAGGTCTTGAAGTAATTCAAGTCATGGCGCGTTCCGAGTTGTTTTGCTGTCCGCTTGCGCATTCGCTTATCTAATATCGCAACGCGATCACTGCGTGGATCAGGCCCAGAATCATGAGTGCGGCGGCCAGTGGCACATGCCCCAGCAACCAGCTATGCAGCCACCGGTGATACTTAGACTGCCGGTCTAGATCGCGCTTTTCCTGGCAGATGTTTTCCAGGTCATTGAATATCTCATGCAACATTTCGGGTGACACAGTGCGCATCTGTTCAAAGATCAGCTTCGATTCGCGTTCGCTGCCCAGCGACGACCCCCGCGCGCTGCGCGCTTCGAGATAGGGGCGGATCTGGTCAGAATAGACTTCCGTAAGGTGGCTGCGGGTTTGCGAATTCACCAGCTTCAATGTCAGCGCGGCGATCCTGCGTTCGTTTGACATCGCCGGTGCAAGCAAGCCTTCCAGCGTGGGCGAGAAAGCGAGGCGCAGACGGTCCGCTTCCTCTACCAGCTGCCGACGCACACGGTCTATCTGGTCGTAAATCGTCTCCATGGCCACGCGCTCGGTTATCAGCGTCGGCATGTAATGTTGCAATGCTGCGCCAAAGATGCCGCTGGCGATCACTATCGTGAGCAGGATCATCAGGATGGT
Organism: Terriglobales bacterium; assembly: GCA_025935035.1. Lineage (GTDB taxonomy): Bacteria > Acidobacteriota > Terriglobia > Terriglobales > Acidobacteriaceae > JAICLA01. Next base: position 4,563 of record JAICWB010000100.1, on the reverse strand, counting down.
TGTCAGCGATCCGCCCAGCGAAAATCCAGCATGAAACAGGATGATGGGATAGGAAAGAAGACCGAGCCAGAGATGGCCGCGCATCCAAGTCTGCGCGCGTCCGATGCGCCATGTGGTGAACCGTTTTCGCAGGCTGAGCAGAGTGGCGAAGATCATCAGCCCGTAACCGGCGACGCCGTACGCGATGCCGATCACGCTACCGCCGCTCGGCCCGTGCGCGGACTCAAGCGAATACGGAACGTAGATCGCCAACGATACGACGAAAAGGATCGCCGTAACAATGGCCCATCGCCGGTGTGTATGGTCGATGCGCAATCAGTCGGTCGCCTTCAAATGTTTTTGCCCCACCATATCGGCAAAGAAATCTGTGGGCGTAACGCGGTGCGCTGCATCATGCGGACAAGAATACACACAGCTCGGCTCCGGATGGTCATGGCAGAGATTGCATGAAGTGGCTTTGCGGATCACGCGCGCCTTCTTCAACTGCTTTTGTGCTTCGCCTGCCTGCGCGAACAGTTCACCCGATTCTTTCAGCGCGAATTCCTGCAGATTGATGTTCCCGTACGGACAGTTGTTCGCGCAGACGCCACAGCCGATGCACCAGTCTTCAATGATGACTTCCAGCGAATTCTTTCGACGGATGGCGCCCACAGGGCATCCGACCATGCACAGTGGGTCGCGGCACTGGCGGCATGACGTAGCGACAAGGTAATGATCGAACCGCAGCCCATCGCGAATGAGACGCGTCACGCCGTCGTGCGAATCGGCGCAGCCTTTCACGCATTGGTCGCAGCGCGTGCATTTCTCCAGATCCAGCACGAGCAGGCTCTGTGCCTCCATCAAGCCCTGCTGTAAGAATTGGTCCACGGGCACGGTGCTTACTTGTTTGAATCGGTTCTTATTCTCCCGGATGCGGTCATCTGACACGGCCTTCAGCTTCTCGGCAATGTCAGGGAACGTGGCCATCATCTCCTGGAAGTCGTGGGCGGAGATCTTCACCACCTCTGTGTGGTCAAGCGCGGAGCAGGTTGCCGTGCGAACGCCGCCGCCCAACAGTCCGATCTCGCCGAAGTAGCTGCCTTTTGACAGGTATGCGAGTACCAAATCGCCGCCCGGATAATGCTCCGTTACTTTCACAAAGCCGATGCGCACCAGGTAAAACGCGTCCGCAGTATCGCCTTGCTCAAAGATGACATCGCCCGGCGCATAGCGAATCAATTCCACTTCTTCACGCAGGTGCTCGATGAAGTTCGAAGTCAACGTCGAGAAGATAGGCACGCTGCGCAGGTGTGTCTCCAGCGCGCGCTGGCGATAGTTCAACTCAAGCTGTGCGCGGAAGGTCTTGTTCTTCTGCATCACGTCGAGCACATTGCGCAGCATCTCCAGCATCACGCAATCAGTCTCAGCGCGCACGGTCGCCGAGCGCGGATAGAAACTCATGCAGGTCATCTCGCCGAACAGTTCGCCAGGTCCAAGCTTCGCTACCGGATTGTCGTATTCCAGATCGATGTTGGCATCGATCGAGATGAACTTTCGGATCAGGTTTTCCTCTTCTCGTTGATGGTCCGCGCGGCCCTTGAGCTTGTTGCGCAGCTTGCTGAAGAAGCCGTTACCGGTACCTTCGGTATCCACGTGCCCTTGTGGGCTGGCGAGATAGATATCGACCGTACCCTCGAGAATGTAGAACGCCGTGGAACCGTAGTCGCCTTCGCGGAAGATGAGATCGCCTTTTTTGTAATTGCGTTTGACGATGGCCCCGCGATTCAGTTCAAGGAAGGTCCCAGATACGCCTTTGAAAACCGGCAACTGCAGCAGCTCTTTCACGTCAAGTGATAGCCCTTCGTCTTCCTGCAGATGCTGACCAACCACTTTCTTGTTCGTGAGCGCACCCGTCGGGCAAGAGACCATGCACTCGCCGCATGACACGCAGGACGAGCTGCCCATGGGCGCGTCCATATCAAACGCTATGGCCGCTGCATAGCCTTTGCCCTGCCGCGCGATCACATTGTTGTGTCGCACTTCGCCGCATGCGCGTATGCAGCGGTCGCACAGGATGCACGCCGAGTGGTCAACGAGAATGCTGAGAGACGATTCGTCCTGTCCGCGCGGCGCCGCGCGTTTTGCAAACCGCGATTCGCTTACGCCGTAAAGCTGTGCGAAGGTCTCAAGCTCGCAGTCGCCCGAGTGCTGTTGGCGCACGCACGGGCTGGGATGATCAGAAACCAATAATTCGATCAAGTTGCTGCGGGCGGCTTGCAGCTCTGTGGTGTTGGTCTTCACCTGCATGTTCTGATCGCACTGGCGGATACAAGAAGCCGCATAGACGCGCGCGCCAACATCCACCACGCACAAGCGGCAGACGGCGACCGGGCCTTCGTTCTGCTGGTGGCAGAGCGTGGGGATCGGAATGTCGTGCATGCGCGCAGCGTCAAAGATCGTGGTTCCGAGAGGCACTTCGACCTTCATGCCGTCGATCGTCAAATGGACCATGTCGCTCATGCGCGCTTCCCTTCAAAGCACACGCCCGCCGGGCATTGCCGATTCAAGATATGCGCATCGATCTCCGGGCGGAAATGCTTGATAACGGATTGGATCGGCGCGGGCAATATCTGCCCCAAACCGCAGATCGATGTTTGACGGAGCGTATGAGACAGCTCATCTAGCAGCGGCATGTCACTGGCTTTGAAATTGCCCATTGTCCAACCGGTGAGCATGTCCACCATCTTTTGCGAACCCACTCGACACGGCACGCACTTTCCGCAAGATTCATTGCGATAGAACTTTACGGCATTGAGCGCCATGTCAAGCATGCAAGTGCCTTCGGCGCACACTACGATCGCCCCGGAACCGACCATGGATCCGGCCTTGGCCATCACGTTCCAATCGAGTGAAAGGTCGAGCATCGACGCTGGCAGATAACCTGACGACGGCCCTGAAGGCGCATAGCCAATAATCTTCTTTCCTGCCGGCGCCCCACCCGCATATTGATTGATCAATTCCGTGTAGGTGGTGCCCATGGGCACTTCGAACACGCCTGGGTTCACCACATCGCCGCTCACGCCCACGAACTTCAGGCCGAACGCGCCGTTCTTGCCCTGTGACTTGTACCAAGCCGCGCCCTTCGCGAGAATGGCCGTAGCGAATGCGAATGTTTCCACGTTATTAATGACGGTCGGCTTGTTCCATAACCCGTGCATCACGGGAAACGGTGGCTTATTGCGTGGCTCTGAACGCTTCCCTTCAATGGCCTCGAGCAAGGCGGTCTCTTCCCCGCAGATGTATCCGCCGGGACTTACGAAGATGGAGAGATCAAAGCTGAGGCCGGAAACCAAGATGTTTGGCCCGAGGATCTTCTTCTCGTAACAACGGTCGATTTCCTTCTGCAGGATGTGTTCCTGGTCTTCGTACTCGTGCCGGATGTAAAGTATGCCCTTTTTCGCGCCCGTGATCAGTCCGGCGATGATCATGCCCTCAATGACCAGGTGAGGTAGATGGGTCATGATGTAGCGGTCTTTGATGGTGCCGGGCTCGCTCTCATCCGCATTGCAGACGATGAATTTTTCGTCACTGTCGGCGTCGCGCACCGCTTCCCACTTCATTCCGGTAGGAAACCCGGCGCCGCCCATGCCGCGCAGCGCGCTATCACGCAGCACCCCGATGGCCTCTGACCACTTTGGTGCAGCCAGCAGATCTTGCAGGACTTTATAGGGCCTTTGTCCATCGTACGGATCTGTCTGCAACGCCGGCGGATGAACTCCGTTGTGGCTTGCTTTCACCGGGCGACCCAGCAGCGCTTGGTCGATCACATCGCCGGCAGCAGCCACGGTCAGGTCGTCATAGTAATCGTCCCCGATGCTCATGGCCGGCGCATGGTCACAGCGGCCTAGACATGAGGCCGGCCGCAGAGTGAAATCAACATCCGCCGCAGAACGGAAGCGCTGCCTGATGCCCTCAAACAATTTATCTGAGCCACGCAGGTGGCAGCTCATGTCCGTGCAAACATTCACGCAAACTTTAGCCGGCTTCTGAAGATAAAAGTGCGGATAAAAGCTGGCGACGGTATAAACATTTTTCACGTCAATACCACGGCGCTCTGCCACCTGCTTCATCTGCGACGCGGGCAGAAAGCCGTATATCCGCTGGATGTGCTTTAGTTCCGCGAATATACCTTCGAGTTTGCGCTCGGTGGCCGAGCCCCGCGCGGGCGATACACTGGTTGTCACCTTGATCTCCGGTGGGGGATTATAATCTGCCGGGCTTGACCTACCAATCGGCAATGTTACTGAGCAGGATACTCAAGAAAAAGCTAGGCAAATCCCCCCTCGTCTCGGCTAGACTGTCATGGCTTCTATGACGACCCTCGCAAGGAAGACGAGAGCAGTGGTGACTCCGGCGCTGCTTTGGGCAGGTCTTGCCCTCGGGACAGCGTTGAGTGCCGCCGCGCAGCAGTCCGCATCGCATGAAGCAAAATACTTAGGGCCCGGTTCCTGCAGCGCTGTTGCTTGCCATGGTGGGTTGGCGCCCATGAACGTAACCCCTATCCTTCAGAATGAGTACAGCATT
>JAICWB010000015.1 GCA_025935035.1 Terriglobales bacterium | reverse complement strand
TTGTAATCGACGCGTTTTCCATTGGTCGAATCACCGCGAAAGATGTTGAGTGTCGCTTCCGCCATTTATGCCTCTTCCAAAATCTTCTGCAAATCTTCTGGCAGCGGCCCTTTCGGAACCGTGCTCAAACTCATCTTTCCATTCACATCCTTAATAATGTGGTTCTCTTTGCCGCAAACTGGGTCGGTCTCAGGACAGTCGATGCGACTGTGCGCACCGCGGGATTCGCGTCGAGCGAGAGCGGCGGTGGCGACCGCTTCGGAGACCGTCAACATGTTGCGCAGGTCGAACGCCAGGTGCCATCCGGGATTGAACATGCGCGAGCCTTCGACGCTTACTTTTTCTGCACGCGCTTTCAGCTTCACCAACTCGGCTAGCGCCTTCTTCAAATCTTCTTCCACCCGGAAGATGCCGACCAGAGATTGCATAGTGTCTTGCAGATCTCTATGGACTGCATACGGACTTTCGCCGCCCTGCCGCTCGAATGGTGCCAATAGCTCGCGTTCGGCCGCGGAAACCTGCGCCTCATCAATCTTTGGCATGGAAGCGGACTGCGCATATTTCGCAGCGGCTTCGCCCGCGCGGCGTCCGAAGACGACGAGATCAGAAAGCGAATTGCCGCCCAGACGGTTCGCGCCGTGCAATCCAGCAGCGGCTTCACCGGCGGCGTACAGACCTGGCAAAGTTGATGCAGCAGTCTCAGCGTCCACTTTGATGCCGCCCATCATGTAGTGGCAGGTTGGTCCCACTTCCATCGGGCCTTTGGTGATGTCCACGTCTGCCAGTTCCTTGAACTGGTGATACATGCTGGGAAGTTTTTTCTTAACGACTTCTGCGGGCTTGTGCGAGATGTCAAGATACGCGCCGCCGTGCTCGCTGCCTCGTCCTTCTTTGACCTCTGTATAAATGCTGCGCGCCACCACGTCTCGCGTGGAAAGTTCCATGCGCTTGGGGTCGTACTTTTCCATGAAGCGCTCGCCGTTTTTATTGCGCAGGATGCCGCCCTCTCCACGGACGGCCTCTGTCACCAAAATGCCTTGCACACCCGGCGGCCAAACCATTCCTGTGGGATGGAACTGAACAAACTCCATGTCCAGCAGTTCAGCGCCTGCGTAATAGGCGAGTGCCATGCCGTCTCCCGTGCACTCCCAGGAGTTCGACGTGATCTTCCAGGCTTTGCCGATTCCGCCCGTGCAGATGATCACTGACTTGGCCTTGAACAACACGAAGCGGCCTTGCTCGCGCCAATATCCAAAAGCTCCGGCGACGCGGTCGCCATCTTTCATCAGCCGCGTGATGGTGCACTCCATGTAGACATCGACGCCGAGCTGCACGCCGCGGTCTTGCAACGTGCGGATCATCTCGAGGCCGGTGCGGTCGCCCACGTGGCAGAGGCGCTTGTAAGTGTGTCCGCCGAACGCGCGCTGCAGGATGTTGCCATTGTCCGTGCGGTCGAACAGCGCACCCCATTGCTCAAGCTCTTTCACGCGCTCGATCGATTCCTGCGCGTGAAGCTGCGCCATGCGCCAGTTGTTGAGCATCTTGCCGCCGCGCATGGTGTCGCGGAAATGCGGCTTCCATCCGTCCGCGGAATCAACATTACCCATGGCCGCGGCGATGCCGCCCTCGGCCATCACCGTATGCGCTTTGCCCAAAAGTGATTTGCAGACCACGCCGACTTTCGCGCCGAACTTCAGCGCTTCGATCGCTGCGCGCAATCCGGCGCCGCCGGCGCCAATGATCAGGACATCATGTTCGTGGGTCTCAAATCTGTCAGTCATTCCTTTTCCCGAATCAGAAGATCTTGATGTCCGTGATCACGCCCGCCGAAACCATGCGGATGTAAAAGTCGGTGAGTCCTACTGAAAATAGGCTGAGCCATGCGAACAGCATGTGGTGTTCATTGAGCATGCTGGTAAAGCGCCAACCCGTACCACGCGCAGTCGCGCCAGCCGAACATGAGAAGCAATCCAGCTTGCCGCCGATCAAGTGCCGCCATGAGTGGCATGAGAACGAATACAGCGAGAGAAGTATCACGTTGACCGTCATGATCGCCGTTCCCATGCCGATGCCGAAGTGTCCGTTCCAATCGAATGCGCAGACGGCGTCATACCAGAGAAAGCCCAAGAAGATCAGCGCAAGGTAGAACGCATAGCGATGCAGGTTCTGCAGGATGAATGGGAACGCCGTTTCGCCTTTGTAGGATTTGTGTCCGCGGTCATTTACCGCGCAGCTCGGCGGGTCTAGAAAGAATGCCCGGTAGTAAGCCTTGCGGTAGTAGTAGCAAGTGGCGCGAAAACTTAGCGGCCCGCCCAGGATCAACAGCGCAGGCGACCAATGCCACCAATGGTGCTGCGCGTCGATCAGCGGCGAATAAAAAGGCGAGAGGTAGGGAATGCCGAGGTCCCAGCACTGATAAAATTTGCCTTCGAAGGCGCGGAAGGTGGCGTAGAGGCCGAATCCGCCAAGCACGATGATGACAGGGATGATCTCGGCCCACCAGGCATAGCGACGCTTGGTGGCACCAAAGGTCTGGTCTTGAAGCACATGCAACTCAGCCAAGCGTGGCCTCCTGGGGAAGACACTTTCAGGGCCCGATTTCCGTGCGGCACTTTTATATCACGCTGCGTGCTAAAATTCGCGCCCATGCGGACATTCAAATCATTTTTTGTCGCGGTTCTCATCGCCTTTACATCCTGCGCGCTTGCGCAAACGCCGGCACCTGGCGCTACTAAGCCTGCGACGGCCAAGACGGCGTCAGCTGTTTACCCCATGCAAGAAGGCTTCGTTGACCACGACGGAGCACTTATCTATTACAAGATCCTCGGTCGCGGAACGCCGCTACTGATCGCGCATGGCGGCCCGGGCGCGTCGCACGATTATTTTCTGCCCTATCTGCTGCCGCTGATGCGTACGCATAAGCTCATCTTTATTGACGAACGTGGTTCGGGCAGGTCGTCCAAGATCGAAGACCCAACCCAGTACACCGTCGCCAACAATGTTGAGGATATTGAGGCCGTGCGCGCGGCGCTGGGTCTGGGCAAGATCAGCTTGATGGGACACTCCGCCGGCGGAGTTCTCGCGCAGGCATACGCGCTGAAATATCAGAAGAATCTTTCGCATCTCATTCTTGCCAGCACATTCGCCAGCACAAAAGAGTTGAACGAATGCCTCGCGGCGATGAAAGCCCACATGACTCCGGAAGACCGCGCGCGGGTGGAATCACTTGAATCCGACGGCCTCTTCGGAAAAGGCCAGCCGTGGGAGCATGGACGCTATCCGGAAGAATACGCAAAGCTCGCGTGGGGACCTGGATATTTCCCATACCTCTACCAAAACCATCCAGATCCCAACTACGATCCGATGGGCGGCAATACCAGCACTTCATGGGACCTCTATCGCGAGATGTGGGGCTCGCACGGTGAGTTCATCGTGGACGGCAACTTGAAAGAGGTTGAATATCTGGAGAAGCTGCCCACCATCAAGGTGCCGACGCTCATCCTCGTCGGCGACCACGATGAGAGCGATCCCCGCATGTCAAAAGAGATGCAGTCGAAGATCGCGGGCTCAAAGCTGGTCATCTTCCCCAAGAGCGGGCACATGACGTTCGTTGACCAGAATGGCATGTTCATCAAGTCAGTGAATGACTTCCTTGCGCACTAAAGGAGCCAAGTGTTCCAACTGAACTGGCTCGAAGTCTGGGGATTTATCACTGGCGCCGCCTGTGTGTGGTTGCAGGTGAAAGAGAATGCCTGGAACTGGCCCATCGGCATCACCAACAATATCTTGTATGTCGTCGTGTTCTATCGCAGCGGTCTCTTTGCGGACACTGGCCTGCAGGTGGTCTTCATCATTGTCTCGATCTACGGATGGTGGGCATGGCTGCGCGGCGGGGAGCGGCACACGCATTTGAAGGTTTCGCGGACTTCGGCAGCGCAAGCCAGCCTGCTCACGTTGCTTACGATTGCGGCGACCGTGGGCATCTGGTGGCTGCTCCGCACGTACACACCGAGCACTGTGCCCTGGTGGGATTCGATTGTCACATCGCTCAGCATCATCGCCACATACATGCTCGGACGTAAGATGCTTGAGAATTGGGTCATCTGGAACATCGCCAATGTCATTTCCATGGCGCTTTATATCTATAAGCATCTCTATCTGACCACAGTGTTGTACGCAGTCTTCTTTGGGATGTGTACGGCTGGCTTCATCCGCTGGCGAAGCGAACTGCGTTCGGGAGCGCAAGCAACGGCCGCGGCGGTATAATCCGCGCGATTGGTTTTTCCAACCTCAACCGATTACCCAGAGGTCTTCATGCGACGTCTCGTCTCTTTTGTGCTTATGCTGCAATTGTCCTTGCCTCTCTTCGCGCAGAACGTATCAACCTCTTCAAAGACTTCCGCGCCCAGCGGGCCCATCCTTGGCTTCATGAATGCCAATGTCAGCGGCGAGCGCCAATGGGAAGAGAAGTTCAAGGCCATCCCCTCGCCCGAAAAGCAGCGCGAGTACATGCAGTTGCTGAGCGCGCATCCGCATCATGTGGGCTCGCCGTATGACAGGCAGAACGCCGAGTGGATACTCTCCAAATTCAAAGAGTGGGGATGGGATGCGCACATTGAAACCTTCAACGTCCTGTTTCCCACGCCGAAGACGCGCCTGGTAGAGATGGTCGAGCCGACCAAGTTCACGCTGAAACTGCAAGAGCCGCCGGTCGCAGGCGATCCGACATCGTCACAGCAGAGCGAACAGCTTCCTACATACAACGCCTACTCGCGCGATGGCGACGTGACCGCGCCGCTCGTCTTCGTGAACTACGGCGTGGTGAAAGATTATGAAGAGCTTGAGCGTAATGGCGTTTCCGTGAAAGGCGCCATCGTCATAGCGAAGTACGGCAACTCATGGCGCGGCATCAAGCCCAAGATCGCCGCGGAGCACGGGGCGGTCGGCTGCTTGATCTACTCTGATCCAGCTGACGACGGCTACGGCCCGGGAGATACATTCCCTGAAGGCCCCATGCGTCCGAAAGATGGCGTACAGCGCGGCAGCGTGATGGACATGCCGCAATACCCCGGCGACCCGCTCACGCCGGGCATCGGCGCTACTGTTGATGCCAAGCGGCTGAAAGTGGAAGACGCACCCACCATCACCAAGATTCCCGTGCTGCCCATCTCCTACGGCGACGCGCAGCCACTGCTGGCCGCGCTGAAAGGCCCGCTCGCGCCTGATCCGTTCAAAGGCGGACTGCCCATCACCTATCACCTCGGCCCTGGGCCGGCGAAGGTGCATCTCAAGCTCGCGTTCAATTGGGACATCAAGCCTGTCTATGACGTGATCGCAAAGATCCCCGGCGCAGTGGAGCCGGACGTGTGGATCGTTCGCGGCAATCACCATGACGGCTGGGTCAACGGCGCGCAGGACCCCATCAGCGGCCAGATCGCATTACTCGAAGAAGCGCGTGCATTAGGCGAGCTGGTCAAGCAAGGATGGAAGCCCAAGCGCACCATCATCTATACCGCGTGGGACGGCGAAGAGCCCATGCTGCTCGGTTCCACCGAATGGGCGGAGACACACGCGGAGGAACTCAAGCAGCACGCCGCCGTTTACATCAATACTGACGTCACGTCGCGCGGATTCTTCGGCGCCGAGGGTTCGCACGCGCTGGAAAGCGTGCTCACCGGCGTAGAGAAAGACGTCACCGATCCTGAAAAGAACATGAGCGTGTGGAAGCGCGCGGAACTGAATGAGACCATCAACGGCTCACCGGAGAACCGCAAAGACGCGCGCAACCGCGCAGACCTGCACATTGCCGCGCTGGGTTCGGGAAGTGATTACACCACCTTCATTGACCATCTCGGCATCGCGTCATTGAATGTCGGCTTTGGCGGCGAAGATGATGGCGGTATCTATCATTCGATCTATGACGACTTCTATTGGTTCACACATTTTTCTGACACTGATTTCGTCTATGAGCGTGCTCTCTCACAGACCGTTGGCACTCTGGTGATGCGCCTGGCAGATGCAGATGTGCTGCCTATGCATTTCACCAACCTCGCGGAGCAGATAAATAAATATTCCGATAGCGTGAAGAAGCTGTTGTCAGATCGTCGTGACGCCATTACCGAAGACAACCGCCGCATCGAGGAAGGCGCGTTCGAAGCGGCCAGTGATCCGCGGCACCCGACGTATGCACCGCCGAAGAAACCAGTGCCGCCGTTCCTCAACTTTGCCCCGCTGGACAACGCGACGGCCGCCCTGCAAAAGGCGTCGAGCGAATATGACAAGGCGATGGCCGATGCGGTGAGCGGCGGCAAACTTTCCGCCGACAAGCTCCGCGACATCAACACCAAGATCACACAAGCTGAACGGCAATTCTTGCTGGAAGATGGCCTGCCGCGGCGTCCGTGGATGAAGCACGCTCTCTACGCTCCCGGCTGGTACACCGGCTACGGAGCGAAGACGCTGCCGGGAATCCGTGAGGCGATTGAAGAGGGCCGCTACGACGAAGCTGAACGTGAGATCCAAAAAGCGGCGAAGGCAATCGATGCGGAAGCGCAGTGGATAGAAGGAATCACTAGTCTGCTCCAGATATCGCCACTGGCGATTCGTAAAGATGTGAAATTCAATCGTGGCATTTTTGATTCCGCCTCAATCGTAATGCATCCGGAAGACGTTCAGAAGAATGTCCAAGTAGGTTCAGTAGTGACACCCGCACCGGTCGGCAACCCCGATCCACCTTACCCTCCGGGAAAAGAAAACGTCAGCGGCACAGTTGTCCTGAGCGCAAGGCTTGATAACGACGGTGTGCCGCGCGATCTGAAAGTTGTGAAGTCGCTTGACCCAGATTTTGACAAGATCGCTCTCGAGACAGTGGCGAAGTGGCACCTTCACCCACCGACAAAGGCATCGCGTGTGAATATTGAAGTAAATTTCAATAATTACAGCCACTCCCACTGACAATAAGTCCGCTACTCTGCCCAGAGTAGCTGCTTCAAATAGTACTAAGGCCCACCTTAACTAATTAGACAACACGCCGTTCACCCGCAGAATCTCATTTCCTAGCTGCCGGGATTGCCGGCCTAGAGGTGAATATGTTGCTTACTATTGCTGCGATCCTGTTCGTGCTTTGGATTCTGGGATTCGCATTCCATGTCGCTGGAAGCGCCATCCATGTGCTTCTGGTAATTGCTGTTGTAGTCGGGATCTTCCACCTGCTGACCGGCAGACGCGCTGTTTCCTAACTGCGGAGACAAGTCGAATAAATGAAAAGCCCGCGTCGAGCGGGCTTTTTGTTTTCAAAAGAAGTCTCAGTGCCTGTCATAAGCATGGTCGAGCGGTTTCGAGCCAGCTTTAGGCGGCCAGTCTAACGAGATAAAGGCGGCAAAACGCGGTCCCGGATGTTAGCGAGAGATAACATAACTTTATATGGCGACGCGAAGGCCAGTTACAGCCCGCGAATCGTCTTACTGCGCATAAAGAAGTAGATGGCGATGAATACCAGCAGGGTTCCGTTCACCACTAGCACCAGAGGTGCTCCCAGCTTGCTGGCCACATATCCGCTGATGAGGCTGCCCAGCGGCATGCCACCGCGGAATGCGACCATGTATATGCTCATCACGCGTCCGCGCATCTCGTTGGGTGCGATCAGTTGTACCAGCGACGTGATTGATGAGAACACGATCATGAGCATCATCCCAAAGAAGAACAGGATGATCTCGCTCAAGTGCAACATCCGCGAGAGCGCGAAGCCGATGATCATGAGACCGCTCACCGCCTGCACCGCCAGCGCGGTCTTGCCCATGTGTTTGAATTTTCCCAGCCACGCCACGATCAGCGCGCCCACCACTGAGCCAGCAGCAGAGAACGCCATCAAACGGCTGTACAGGCCCACGTCCTGATGAAAGATATTGCGCGCAAACAGCGGCAGCAGAGTCGTCATGGAGAACGCCAGGAAAGTCATGCTGGCGCCCAGGATCGTCAGCTCGAGCAGGCTCTGCTCGTCGCGCACAAATTTCAATCCGCCGATCAGTTCGTCGCGGATGCGTTTCGGCGCCGCGGGCGCAACATGTTTCACCCGCAATGACATCAACGCCGCGATCACCACCACGAACGACAATCCGTTCAGCGAGAAACACATCGTCATGCCATAAGCGGCAAGTGCGGCGCCGGCAAGCAGCGGGCCGATCAATCTTGCCAGATTGAACTGAATGGAATTAAGCGCGATCGCGTTCGGCAGGCCCTTCTTATCTACCAGAGACGGGATCAGCGCTTGTGATGCCGGTCCGCCGAACGATTGTGCGGTCCCGGTTATGAATGACAGCGTGAGGATGTGCCAGATCTTCACATGTCCGGAAAAATAAAGCCCGGCCAGAGTGAACGCCGACGCCATCTGTATATATTGCGAAACGATCAGCGTCTTCCGGCGGTCGAATCTGTCCGCCAGTACGCCGCCCAACAGCATGAACAGGATGATGGGCAGTTGCTGGAGGAAAGCATCCAGCCCAAGGTAGAACGCAGATCCCGTAAGCGAAAGCACCAGCCAGTTCTGCGCCACGAACTGCATCCACGTGCCGATGCTTGATGTGCAGGAACCGAACCAGAGCACGCGGAAATCGCGAAAGGTGAACGCATTGAGCATGCGTCCCAGGATCGGGCCCATGAAGCGGCCGCCTAGGTCCGCATGAGGCGGCTCCGCAACATCGGCCACCGGAATCTCTGGCGATTGTTCAAGCGCTTTGCTAGGCGGCGTCATTGCGGTCGGATACCGTGGGCTGCTGGAGAAAATGCGGAAACAACTGACCCCGTGTTGGACGGGGCCCATGGCAAGATGATAGCAGCCGAATCAACGACTCATAAAAACCCGCCGGACGCTGTACTTAAGGTTGTTGCCACCGCCAATCGCACTGCCGCGGTGAGAAAAGCCAATCCTGCCCCATATCGCCGATCGGCGCGCCCGGGGGCGCGGGCGACGGCGGCATCAACTTCTCTCCTTCAGCCGCGTCACGCTCGATGAACCGCTTAATGTCCGCCGCCATCAGTGTACGCGCCGCCCGTTCTGCTTCGTCCGAGGAAGCCCCACGGAAACGCGTCGCCAGTGCCTGCAATTTTGCTGACGCGATCGCCCGCACTTGCGCGTTCTGCGCTTGCTCGGCCAGCCAGGTGAGGCGGTCAACCATCACGCGCTCTTCCGCGCGTTTCACTTCCGCCTCATACGGCGAACCCGCGGCAGCATCGACAGTCGCTTTCACCAGCCCGTCGATCACTTCGCCAAGTCCCGGCAAGGTCGGGTCCTCCGCATGTTGCGCCACCATGCGAGACGCCCGCGTGTTCTCCAGAACGAAGCCAATGGTCACATCCGCCGCGATGCTCGCCGGGTTGATCGGATCAAACGCCTCGCCGGTCGTGCGCGGAAAAAGTTCGCGATGGAACCCGAATCCCGGCGCACGCGGCGGAATGAGGTCAAGCAGCTTTTTCGGTATGGTGAGCTCGCTGGGTTTTAGCGTTGCCGCCAGTGCCTCCAATGCCTGCCGCTGCTCGGCGGCCGGCTCCCATTTCGTTGGCACGCGACCATCGCCTCGCGAGGCATAGGTAAAATCCTGCCCTGCGATCATCGACGAAGCCGATTCCACCGCGTACCGGTGATACATATAGATAGGCACCAGCGGCTCTTCGATCGTGGACATCATCGCGCCCGTTCGGATCGTTTGCTCGCCGATGCGGTTCAACGCCGCGCGCCGAACCTTCATGATGTGATCCAACTCATTCGCTTGATTCACGCCATTCGACCACTGGTCCGCGCGCGGATGCAGGTCAGTATCCTGGTTCGTGAGATAGCGCAGGTCCTGCGCCCATGCGTCGTCAATGATCTTCCTAAGAGCAGTGGCGTCATCCTTGCCCTGCGGAAATTCGTGATATCCGTACGCGATGGCCACCTTGTCCCAATCGCCGATGTGTTTCGGATATGCGTCGCTGATATCGATGGACCCATCATCCCGCAGACTCTCTACCGGATGTGGATAATCCATTACCGATATCCAACCTTTACTGCTGTCGTAATAGTTGTGCCCGAGGCCGAGTGTATGACCCACTTCGTGCGCGGCCAACTGACGAATGCGCTTCAGCGCCGTCTGGTAAAGAATGTCAGGGCGCTCATCGCCTTTCTTGTACGGCGACAGCAATCCTTCAAAGATCATGTAGTCCTGCCGGTCGCGCAGAGAGCCCAGCGTCACCGTCGCTTTGATGATCTCGCCCGTGCGCGGATCTGCGGTCACGCCGCCGGAACTCCAGCCACGGGTGGAACGATGCACCCAGTTGATCATGTTGTAGCGGATATCCATCGGGTCTGCGCCTTCGGGCAGCACATCCACTTTGAATGCATTGCGGAATCCGGCAGCTTCAAATGCCTGGTTCCACCAGCGCGCGCCTTCGAGCAGCGCCTGCTTCACATCTTCCGGCGCGCCTGAATCAACCCAATACTCTATGGGCTTTACCACATCACTCACCGCCGCGTTCGGGTCTTTTTTCTGCAAACGGTGCCGCACGATATAGCGCACAACCATTGGCTCGCCGATAGGCGTGCTGTAATCCACATAATTTGTGTTGAAGTACCCTGCGCGTGGATCATAGACACGCGGCTGATAACCGTCGTCCGGCAGCTCCACGAGCGAAAGATGCTCGCGCAGGGTCACCGCGTCCGCTGACGGCGTCACGCTTCCGATCGAACCCGAGTACAATCCGCCGCCGAATCCGCCACCACCTTGCGGCGTTCCGATCGCCGGCGGGCCTTGTTGCGGCCCGCTGAATCCGGGGCGCGAACCTGTCGGCTCTTCCGCGAATGTCAGCGTCATGTCTAGTTCAGTGTTCTTCGGGAAGTTCCGCGTGTCCGGCAGATAAAATGCGCTGCGCGTGCGGTCAACTTTGTAATTGCCAGGACGCAAAGCACGCCCGGCGCCGTGGACATCCCGCAAAAGAAAGTCGGTGACGTCCACCAGCACGCGCGCGCCGCCCTGAGAACTAGCGCCCGACTCCGCCGCCACCGCGAAGCCCCAAATGATCGACTTCGCGAACGAATCTTCCACTGACTTGCGCTCCAGCGGGTTCTTGCTGCTGGAGCGGAACGTCATGTTCGGTTCCACCAGCATCACACGTGGTCCCATGCGCTGAAAGCGCACAACATGCCCGCCGCTGCCTTGTCCTCGGTCAAGTCCAATGTCATTCGAGCCCAACCCGGCCGAAAGCCCAGTTGTGTATAGAAAATCCTGATCGAAGCGCGAGACCTCCATGAACATGGATCCCGTGCGCTCTTCCCAATAAAGCGGGAAGAAACCATCCATCTTCTTCATGTCTTTAGTGCGGTCTTCGACGGAGGGAATGACCGCTGGCGGACGCTCGCCTCCACCACGTTGCGGATTCTGCGCCCCGGCAAAAGACGAGAAGAAACAGAGAACGACAAAGAAAAGAATCTTGCGGATTCGCATGGTGGCTCCTGAGAATGAGGACTTGAGCGTGAAAACTCTACCAGAGGAAAGCCCATAACCAAAAATGGCCCACGCTCCGATTTACGGAATCAGGACAAGAAAATATTTTTTCGAAGGGGAGGGCCGTTTTTGCTTATAGTGCCTGCGAAGCATACAGAATCCGTGCGGAGCGTGAATATGAAAAGGGTCGTGGTCGTTGTGAACAAATGGTGGGAATGCGACGCAGCACTTTTTGCAATGCTTAATGACAACGCTCGACCGGCTAGCTCCCCGTGGCCACGAAGACATCATTTGCAGCCGCCGCGGAGGAGGCCGATGGATGACGATCACCTGCCTGCGGAAAATACGAACCCCTTGCCAAGAGCGATCTTTCCTTACCAGCAGTTTCATGCAGAAGTGTGGTGCATATCAGATCTGCTAGAGCATCTGAAATCAAAATATCAGTCTAGTTCTGAGCAAAAAGCCAAGTATCTTCCGAGAATATTTAACTATGGAGATGCGCCGGATCTCGTGATCGCGGTCGGCACAGCAGAATTTCCGGATGCAGTGACTACAAATAACGGCAACGTCACAATCGGAACCAAAGTTTTCATGGTCAACGGCCATCCGAATCCATGGGATAATCGCCCTAATCCGGACAGCCAATGGAAAGATGGACCATTTGAAAAACTCATCGACTCGACACTTGATCCGGAACTGTTCAAGAAAATGGTGAAATTCGACGTCTCCGCCGCCTGCAATCGGTTCTTAACAGTCCCCCTAGCCCAGGCACAAAGCACGTGGGTCATCGCAGATTACATCAATGTGGCGTTAGGTGCTGTGAATGTGACTGATTATTCCGAGTACGGATTGATCGATCCCATCACTGCGAAGACGTTCTGGTCCAAAGTAAACGGGGCAAAAGCTGCCTCAGTGGAGACGACGCACGGCCTCATAAGAGTGCAGTCTGAAAGCCCGTTTTTGTTTGTGTCTGGCATCGTGAATCGATTTGGATGTTTTGATCAAGAGGTGAATCCACGCAGCCATTCGCAGAATACAGCAGCCGCACATAACTCAGGTGTGATTGTTTCATGGCTATTAGGCCGATTAGACTCATTGCCAGTTTCACCCTGGAACGTCGGATCCAAAGAAAAGGCCACACTGATTCGCAAGAAGAACCAATCGAAAAAAGTTTGATTAATGGCGGAGAGAGAGGGATTCGAACCCCCGGTACCCTTTCAGGTACAGCGGTTTTCAAGACCGCCTGTTTCAACCACTCACACATCTCTCCGCATGGGTGGGCAAGTCCATTATAAGCTGACTCTTTGCTGCGCCGAATGGGGAGGCTGAACCGCCGCGCCCCATGGCGTAATCTAATACCCGTTATGGAGTCCAAGCAGTTCCAGAAGATCAGCAAGGCATTGGCTGACCCACGCCGTTATGAGATATTCTCCCGCATCGCCAAGGAGAAAGAACTCGCCTGTAGTGAGATCCGGTGCGATCTTCCCATCTCGCCGGCCACACTGTCTCATCATTTGAAAGAGCTTGAGAATGCCGGTCTGATCGATCTGCGCCGCGAGGCCAGATTCGTACACATGAAGGTCCAACGCAGAGTGTGGCGCGCCTACCTGTCTGAATTGAACAAGTTATAAACCGTGGAAAACTTCCTGAATCCTTGCTTATCGCCGTACATCTATTTCGATGATTATCGAAATATCAAGAAGGAGAAGAAATGGCAAGACTGAATGGCAAAGTAGCGGTAGTGACGGGTGCATCCAAAGGGATCGGCGCAGCCATCGCTAAGAAGTTAGCAAGCGAGGGGGCTAAGGTAGTAGTGAATTACGCCAGTGACAAAGCCGGCGCGGAGAAGGTCGCAGCCGAGATCAAGAAAGCTGGCAGTGAGGCGATCGTGGTGCAGGGCAATGTTGCCAAAGAAGACGATGTAAAGAAACTATTTGCAGAGACCAAAAAGGCCTACGCCACAGTCGACATCCTGGTGAACAACGCCGGCGTTTTCGATTTCCAGCCACTCGATGCCATTGACGAGAAGCACTTTCGCAAGCATTTTGACGTGAACGTGCTCGGCCTGCTGCTTGCCACCAAGAGCGCTGTCTCGCTGATGAACGGCGAGGGCGGCAGCATTATCAATTTGAGCTCTGTGGTCTCAAAGACGCCGCCTGCGGGCAGCGCCGTTTACAGCGGCACCAAGGGCGCGGTGGATGTGATCACCCGCGCTCTTGCACTGGAACTCGCGCCAAAGAAAATCCGCGTAAACACGCTCGCGCCCGGCGCCACCGATACCGAAGGCGCCCGTGCCATGCCTGGCGGCTTCGATGAATTCGAAAAATGGGCAATCTCGCGCACTCCGCTCGGGCGTGTCGGCACCGCAGACGATATCGCCAAAGCGGCGCTGTTTCTCGCGTCAGACGAATCCGGCTGGATCACCGGAGAAGAATTGCTAGTCGGTGGTGGTATCAGGCTATAACTGGTCGCGGGAAAGCGGTGCGTTACTGCACCGCTTTTTTCTGCGGGGGCCTCCTGCGCGCCCTCCTCTTCGGACGCTGCGGTTGCTTCCTGCGTATCTTGTAAACATGCAGCAGGTCTGATTCATAGATCTGATCGGCGATCGCATCCAGTTGCGGCAAATAATTCGGCGCCTGGTAGACCCACACGTAGTCATAGGTCTCCTGGATGTCGTCCCACTGAGGCTCGTCTTTATATTCGAGGTCCCAGAAGTCATCCGGCGCGTACGGGTCGATGGTCGTGCGCAGCGGGGTCTGTCCCTTGATGTCAAACAAATAAGGCGAGAACACCCCTTTCTGGATCACCGCATACGCCCAGTAGTGCGCATACGGACGCAGCAATTGATCGTCATCGTCACCCGCCTCTACGATGGGTAGCACCTTGGAGCCGGGCGCAATGTAGTCGAACGAGCGCGTCATACTGGCAAGCAGCGGTTGTTCAGCTTTGAAGTAGGCGCCCACGTTGAACAGCCGCGCGGCGAACAACAACAGCGCCAGCCACGCCAGGTATTTTTGCCGCCGCCCGATCTTCGCGCACGCTAATAGAAGAATGAACAGCGCCGGCAGTAGGCGGATGTCGATATCAAAGGTTTGTCCCCAACTCAAAGGCAGCAGCCAGTAGAACGCGAATAGTGACGGCAGCACGAAGACCCAAGGCCCGTTCCAACGGAACTCCGGATTGCGCCAGTACGCTGCAATGAACGCTACAACCAGAACCAGCATGCAGAAGTTGTCAAAGCCGTAAGAAAACCCGTGGACGGGCACCGAAACCCCGGCAAGCAACTTTTCGTGGAAGTACCGGAATTGCAGTTCGGTGTTCTTGTCTAACCCCGGACGCGAGAGCAGGAACAGAACGCAGCCGGGAAAGAAAAGCAATACCAATTGCACATACGCCCTTATATGACTGCGTGAAAAGACCAAATATAGGAACAGGATCATCCCCGTGATGGCGAACCCGATCAGGTGGATGAAGTAAACCGCGGTCGTCGCAGCCAGCAGGACCAGCCATCGCCAGGCTGATGCTTTCTCCCAATACCAGAACCACAATCCGCAGATGAAGAAACATGCCGCCAGGCTCAATTTGAAATTCAAAAACCCTTGCAGCAGGAACATGTCATAGCCAACGAAAAGCGCGAAGAGCGCGAGCATCTCTTGTCCGCGGTTCACCCAGCGCAGAAACCAGAGCACGCTCAGCGGCAGCGAGACTACGCATAGGCTTACGAAGATTTTCCCCGCCGTTTCAATGCTCACGAAGCGTTGCAGGTTCACCAGGATGAGGTCCATACCAACATAGGGATAGAGTCCCCAATCGGCCCGGTACCACTGAGCAAAGTTGTAATGCGTGTCATTCAGGTGGTAGAGGACGAAGTTGCGCGCCAGGTGATTGGGATAGTCGAGCAGAGGCATGCGCCCCACCATCCATATGGGCGCAACGGCCAGCACGCTTAACGCGAAAAGTGCGGTGATCCAGCGATTTTTTGCGGTCAAAAGTGGGTTCTCACAAGCTTGGAGAGGGGCGGCTTAGGGCCGTTTGCATCGTTTGCATTGCCGCATTCATCCACACCATATACGATTCCAGTTTACGATGAATTCACCCACCCGAGCAGCCGTGGAGCAGATGGAGGACAGCAGTCTTACCATACACACGATGCCCTTCGCCGAGATCGCTCGGCTGGCCATCGATTCCTTCCGTCAATCCAAAGTGCGCTTCATGCTTACGGCGCTCGGCATGGTCATCGGCACTGCGTCATTGATTCTGGTAGTGACCATCGGCATGACGGGGAAGCAGTACATTCTCAACCAGATCCAGTCCATCGGCGCGAACATGGTGTACGCCTACTACGAGACCGGCGGCAGCGCGGCGGTAAGCACCGTACAGCAAGACCAGCTGACAGTGGATGACGTGAACGCCGTGCGCAACCAAGTGCCCGGTATTTCGGCGTCGTCGCCGATGCTAGAGATCCATGACCGCATCGCCATGGGCGGCGGCAAAGAGCGGGACATTCTCGTTCTGGGCGTCGATCCCGAGTACCGCATCGTGCGAAATCTCGTGATCGTCTCCGGGCGCTTTTTTGACGATGAAGATTCCCTGGCGCGTAACAAAGTGGCGCTTGTCACCCCGTCGTTCGCGAAGAAAGCGTTTGGCAGCGTGCAGAACGCTGTCGGCCATGACCTGAAAATCAACGGCCTGCCATTCGTGGTCGTTGGCGTGTTCAAAGAACGCGTGCAAACATTCGGCATGTCAGAGATCGCGGATGACACTGTCCTCATTCCCTTCAATGTTGGCCGCTACTTCACATCCAGCGACGCGATCACGCAGGCATTTTTCACCATCAGCGACCCGGGCAACGTGGCGAATGCCACCGAACAGATTCGCAAAGTACTGCAAAGCCGCCATCGGCCGGAATCAAGCTATCGCGTGGACAATCTTACTCAGGTAATCGACGTGGCAGCGAAGTCGGCCAATTCGCTGACCATCGTCCTACTACTGGTCTCGGCCGTCACGCTGGTGGTAAGCGGCGTAGGCATCATGAACATCATGCTGGCCAATGTGCGTGCCCGCATCCGCGAGATCGGCATACGCAAAGCCGTGGGCGCAACCAACCGTGAGATCCGCTTGCAGTTCCTGACTGAAGCCGTTTTTATCTCACTCAGCGGCGGCTTCATTGGGACCATGATAGGCATGGCAGTGCCATTCTCCGTGCGCTTCTTTACCGATTACCGCATCCCCATCTCCGGCTTGTCGGCGGTGATTGCCATCCTCGTCGCTTCAATGGTGGGAATTATCTTTGGCACGGTTCCCGCTGCGCGCGCAGCAGAGATGGATCCCGTCGCAAGTCTGCACTACGAGTAAAACAGGCAGCAACAAGCATCTAGCACAGAGCATCAAGTGACTGATCGCTGTGAACTTTCGCCATCTTCAGCATAAAAGTAGAGAAACCCGCAAAGTGACGCCACCAAATAGGCAGTCACTTGATGCCAGGTGTTCGATGCTAACTGCTGCACTGCCCAAACGCGCGAAAGCCGGGCAGTTTGCCCGGCTCTCGTTCTAGATCCAGCATTCAGGCAGTTTGCCTGCGCCCTGATCAGTAAGCGCTTTCGTTTACGCAGCAGAACGTTTTACCGTTCTCGCGAAGTAGAAGGACATCACATGCCCCTCGCGAAGCGCTTCAACCTCTATTCCAGGCTCCGCGGTGTTGCCGCTTCGCCTCGCACCTCGCGCGCACAAACCGCTGCTCGCTCCGTGCTCACCTCAATTTCATTTCCCAGATCCACTCACATCACCAGTGCGAGTTTGCCCAGTTCCGTCTGCATCACTTCCAGGGAGCATCCGGAGCCCTCGATCTTGCCTGCCGCGTCATAAGCCGCATCAGGAGATACGCCGTATCCGTGCCCCGCCAGGAAGACCTGAAAGAGTTCGGCCGCCTGCCACGGGTCTAATGCGCCTTGCATCAGCTCGTTGCGGAGCACTGACAACTCTGTTGAGGAGAACTTCTCCGTCATCGCTGTCGTTTTCATGGGGTCACCTCCGACCCTGTCTTGTGCTACCTGATTAGACGTATAGCGCTATCACTTTGTTGCAAAAACTTCATCACCGCTACTGACTTCAGTAACCGCTTAACTTGCTCTAACACGGTTGGTAAGGATGAGATGCGGTCTTTGTCGCTCCAGCTACATCTCCTTACAAAAATTTACCTCCCGCAGCCCAAGCAACTTTTTCTCCGTCACGGTTTGCGGTTGCTTGCGCAGGTAGGCATAGAACGCGGGAATCCGCAGTTCTTGCATGGGTGAATAGGGTTCAGAGAAGGCGCTATTTCGCGACTGTCGCGCGGTCCACAAGAAGGATGGGAATATCGTCTTGCACGGGATACACACGCCCGCATCCTGTGCAGCGCAGGGTGTCTGCTTGGGTACCGATTACCAAAGATTGTTTGCAGGCGGGGCAGGCCAGCTTGTCGAGAAGGTCTTTCCAGTGCATGGAAGCATTTTACACTGCCCCACAGTGGTCATCCTGAGTCATCTTTTGGCGAAGAAACCCTCTCACTCTGCATTCCATTCGTACATGCACAACAATCTTGCCTCGCACCTGTAAACTTAATCCAAGATGTCAGCCATCATCCTTGACGGACAAAAGATTGCGGCAGAGATCAAGGCCGAAGTCGGCGAAGAACTAAAACGTCTCGCCTCTTCGGAAATCCGACCGGGCCTCGCCGCAGTGCTCGTCGGCAGTGATCCCGCCTCAGAAGTTTATGTCCGCAGTAAAGTGAAGACGTGTGAAGCGCTCGGCATCTTCAGCGAAAAGATCACGCCGCCTGATTCCATCACCACCAAAGAAATGCTCGACCTTGTCGCGCAACTCAATGCGCGCGATGACATCGACGGCATCCTCATCCAGCTCCCCTTGCCGAAGCAAGTAGATTCAAAGGCCGTGCTGCTGGCCGTGTCACCGCAAAAAGATGTGGATGGATTCCATCCTATGAATGTCGGCAATCTCTCGACGCAACGGCCCGGCCTTGTACCGTGCACGCCGCTCGGATGCATGGAGATCTTGCGGCGCAGCAAGATCCCCATCGCAGGGATGAACGCTGTCGTCGTTGGACGCAGCGACATCGTCGGCAAACCTGTCGCCATGCTGCTGCTCAATGACAACGCCACCGTTACCGTCTGCCACTCGAAAACGCGCGACCTGCCCGCCGTCTGTCGACAGGCAGATATTCTCGTCGCCGCCATTGGACGCCCCGGCATAATCACCAAAGATTTCGTGAAGCCGGGCGCCACAGTCATAGACGTGGGCATTAACCGCATAACCGACGCCGGCGAATTCCCAAGATTCTTCCCCAATGACACGAAACGAGCGGCCGACTTCAAAGCCAAAGGCTCAACCCTCGTCGGTGATGTCCATCCTGAAGTCGCCGAAGTCGCCGGATACCTGACGCCGGTTCCCGGCGGCGTAGGGCCGCTGACCATCGCCATGCTGATGTCGAATACAGTGAAGGCAGCGAAGCTTCGCCGCGGGCTCGGCTTCCGAGGTCATGAATAATGTTGCGTGTCGGACTTACCGGCGGCGTCGCCAGCGGCAAGACTACCGTCGGCAAATTGATGGAAGCGCGCGGTGCCTACCTCATCCAGGCAGACCTGATCGCGCACGACCTCATGAAGCCCGGCGGGCCGCTCTATGACGAAGTGATCACACGATTCGGGCAAAGCATCGTCAATAAGAATGACCTCGGCACCATCGACCGCACAAAGCTGGGCGCAATCGTCTTCGGCGAAGGACGCATTGCAGAACTGAATCAGTTGATCCATCCGGCGGTCATCCGTCGGCAGGAAGAATGGATGGCGGAGATAGGCCGAAAAGACCCGCAAAGTATTGCCGTGGTGGAAGCAGCATTGATCGTCGAAGCTGGCGTCAATGGGCGATTCGACAAACTCGTGATGATCGCCTGTCCCGAAGAAGAACGCATGCGCCGGTTCGTAGCGCGTGGCGTCTCACTTGGCGTCGCCCCAGAAGCCGCGGCCGAACGCTTTCGTGCGGTCGTAGCCGCCCAGTTGCCGGACGAAGCGAAGACGGCAGCAGCAGATATCGTGATAGATAACTCGGGCGCACTCGGCGAGACTGAGCAAGAGGCTGGCGCAGTGATGGTCCGTTTGCGCGCTCTGGCAATGGCAAAATAAAATCTAGGCTTTACGCCATAGGTGAAGATTTATGAGATCCACGCGCCCCGTTTGGCTCGCTATCCTTATCGTTCTCGCATTCTTCTTTATTACCACGCATCACAGGCTCGCCGACGTTCCTAACCTCGTCCATCCTGAGACAACCCGCGCCGGGAAGCTTGAGATCTCTGAAGCCTCGGGTCCGCAATCGTTCGATTCCGAAGAGCAGAACAACATCTCTGTGTACAAACGCGCACTGCCTTCGGTAGTGAACATCACCACCACGGCGGTCGCCTATGACTTTTTCTATGGCCCGGTGCCGCAGCAGGGTATGGGCTCAGGTTTCATCATCGATCACGAAGGACACATCCTCACAAATTTCCATGTCATCGCCAACGCACGTGATATCTCCGTCACCCTTTCGAACCAGAAGACTTATAAAGCCGAGCTCATCGGCCAAGATCCTTCGCATGATCTCGCCGTCATCAAGATTGTTGCACCCGACATTGTGCCGGTCGTCCTGGGAGATTCGAAAAACCTTGTCGTAGGACAAAAGGTCTACTGCATCGGCAATCCCTTCGGGCTCAGCGGCACGCTGACCACTGGCATCGTCAGCTCTCTACGCTCAGTACGCAGTCTAGACGGCACGCCCATCGACGACGCCATTCAGACCGATGCAGCCGTGAATCCCGGCAACTCCGGCGGCCCCATGCTCAACTCGAAGGGCGAAGTCATAGGCATCAATTTTCAGATTGCGACCAACGGCGTCGATCAGAGTGCCGGCATCGGCTTCGCAATTCCCATCAATGCGGCCAAAGCGGTGCTCAATGATCTGGTCACCCTCGGCCGCGTGCGCCGTCCCGCGATCGGCATCACCAACTTGCCAGTGAGTGACGACTTTGCTGACGAGCTAGGGCTGCCATCAGAAGGGCTGCTTATTCAGCGCGTCGTGCCAGACGGCCCAGCTGACAGGGCCGGTCTGCGTGGCGGCAACAAGACTGCATACCTCGGCAATTATCGGATCCTGCTGGGCGGTGATTTGATCGTCGCTTTCAACGGGCAAAAGGTCAGCACCCTCCGCGATCTCTCGGGCATGCTCAACAATCACAAAGCCGGTGAGACTGTCACACTTACCATCTATCGCGGAAAGCAAAAGATGGATGTGAAGGTGACTTTGACTGAGGTTAAGCCCACCGGGACCGCATGATCAACCGCGAGCCGGGGTCAGTCGATCGAGATTAGCCCGCCGGTGATGCTGCGCGATGGCGTCATTTATCTCGAGTGCCACCGCTAGTGCGCGCCGTCCGTCTTCAAGCGAGACAACCGGAGTGCTCCGCTCCCGCACTGCTTTCAGAAATGCCTTCAGTTCGGCATGCAGTGGCTCTTCGGGAATCACATCGGGCCGCGTGAGCTTCACGCCGGGAATGGGGATTTGCGGATCAAGCGCCGATGACGCCAGCTTCGCCATATCGAACGATCCGGCAGAGAAGTCTTCTTCGACTGAGAGCGCAAAAACATCCTGTTTGCCGTAGTCCACAGATACATACTGTCGCGGCTGGAAGAAGCGCACTTTGCGGACCCGCTCCGTGCTGATGCGGCTGGCAGTCAGATTGGCCACGCATCCAGAATCGAATTCCAAACGCACGTTTGCGATATCAACTTTTGAACTCACCACCGGCAGACCCACTGCGCGAACCTCTTTCACAGGCGAGTTCACCATTGATAAAACAACATCAAGATCGTGGATCATCAGGTCCAGCACTACATCCACATCCAGCGCACGCGGAGTGAATATGCTTAAGCGATGCACCTCAAAGAACATCGGCTGGGTGATCAGCGGAAAGGTAGCCCGCACCGCCGGATTGAAACGCTCGACGTGTCCCACCATCGCTACGCGCTGTTTTTGTTTCGCCGTGCGGATTAGCTCATCCGCTTCTGGCAAGTTAGTCGCCAGCGGCTTTTCCACCAGAACGTCAATGCCCGCTTCCATGAGATTGCGCGCTACCTTGGCATGATGCACCGTCGGCACCGCTACCGTTGCAGCCTGAATATTCGCTTTCGAGATCAGTTGTTCAAGGGAAGTGAACGCCTGCGTCTTGAACTCCATCGCAAGCTCAGCAGCGCGTTCGGGATTCGCATCGCATACGGCCGCAAGTTCCACTGACTCTCCGCGTTTGGCCAACTCGGAATACACGCGCGCGTGATTGCGACCGAATGCACCGATGCCCACCACAGCCACGCGGATTTTATTTTCTGCAGACATCATTTCAATCTTACAGGAGTTGTGCGGTCACCAGACGCAACGCAGCGGGCGCCACTTCGATCCGGCAAGGCGTCTCAGTGATGTATTCGCCGTCTGCATAGACCGGCTGCGCCGCCGCCGTGCTGATATCAATGTGCTCGGTTGTTAAGACCTCTAAACCTGCCAGCCCAACATGTTTGCCTGAAAATATTTTAGGAAAATGCCATGCTAGCGCCGCGCGCGAAAAGCGTCGTGCAGTCGCGACCGTAATATCGAGCTTCCCGTCCGTAATGCTGGCCTGCGGCGCGATCTTCAATCCGCCGCCGAACGTGGGAGTGTTGGAAACAGAAAGGAACCAGGCGCGCTCATTGCGCTGGCCGCCATCGTGAGAATAGGAGATCTGTTGCGGCCGATAGCTGGCCAGCGCCGCCAATCCTCCCAAAAAATATCCGCCATGCGATTTCAGCCAATCCGGCATGTGGTCGGTTCGCTTGGCAGCGTCCGCGTCAAGACCAATATTCGCACAACAGCTGAAATAACGTGGTTTCCTCATCTCTTTCGCAGTGATGACTCCGAGATCGGCCGACTGTACGTTCGCGGCACCCGACAAAAACTTCTGCCACGTCGTCACGGCATCTTCCAAAGTCGGCATGCCAGCCGTCCGCGCCAGATCATTACCACTGCCCGCAGGCACCGCCATCACCGGCATATTCGTATTCGCCAATTGCGCAAGATGCCGATTCATCGTCCCGTCGCCGCCAAAGACCAACACGATTTCAAGGCGGCTCTTGAGCGCGTCCTGCACCGCATCTGCGGTTGGCGATTCGAGCACCGCGAGTTCGCAACGCGGATCACCGAACTGATTCACTTGTTTGAGGGAAGCGCGAGGCCCGACGATGGCGAGTGCGCGCACGGTTTACTTGCTGATCACAACCCGCTTTAACTTGCGCCCGACGCGCAAAGTCGCTTCGAAAGGCAGCTTCTCGATCTTCAGCAGGGAATCGCTTTTCGTGACTCCGTCGATCTTCACTGAGTTTTGTTTGATCTTGCGTACGCCATCAGAGACGGACTCCGCAAGGCCGCTGCGGAACAAAACTTTTTCTAGCTTCACAGTTTTGTCGCTGGCAACAGTGCCGGCAATTTCCCCGTAAGACATCTCGACCGTCTCCACGTCCTCCGGCACTTCATCTTTCTGGAATTGTTGTGACCACCCGGCGGCTGCTTTCTCGGCCGCTTCCGTCGAATGAAAATCCGCAACGATCTTCTCCGCCAGCGCCTGTTTCACTTTCATCGGATGCGCCGCGCCATTTTCGCATTGCTGTTTCAACGACTCGATCTCGTCCATTGACATGTCCGTCAGTAGCTCGTAGAAGCGCCACATCATCTCGTCAGAGATCGACATCACTTTGCCATACATCTCCTGCGGCGGCTCATTGATTCCGATGGCATTACCAAGCGACTTCGACATCTTCTGCAC